>NZ_LXYF01000053.1:0-46635 GCF_002894065.1 Sphingobium sp. SA916 | reverse complement strand
CGAGCCGAAGCCCGCCACCTCCGCCACCGTGCCGCCGCCGCGCCGCTTCACGCCGGTCGCGCCCGTCAAGCGTCCGGAGCCGGCCAAGCCCGACCGCGCCAAGCGCGGCGACGACAATCGCCGCCAGGCCGGCAAGCTTACCGTCACCCGCGCCTTGTCGGATGACGACAGCGCCCGCGCCCGCAGCCTCGCCGCGCTCAAGCGCGCCCGCGAGAAGGAACGGCGCGCCCATTATTCGGGCGGCGCCCAGCAGCGGGAAAAGCAGTCGCGCGACGTGGTGGTGCCCGAAAGCATCACCGTTCAGGAACTTGCCAACCGCATGGCCGAAAAGGGCGCGGACCTGGTGAAGGCCCTGTTCAAGATGGGCACCGCCGTCACGCTCAACCAGGCGATCGACCAGGATACGGCCGAACTGCTGGTCGAGGAATTCGGCCACCGCATCCAGCGCGTGTCCGACGCCGACGTCGAGATCGGCATGGAAGGCGAGGTCGACGCGCCCGAAACGCTCAAGGCCCGTCCGCCGGTCGTGACCATCATGGGCCATGTCGATCACGGCAAGACCTCGCTGCTCGACGCGCTGCGCGGCACCAATGTCGTATCGGGCGAAAGCGGCGGCATCACCCAGCATATCGGCGCCTATCAGATCAGGACCAAGGGCGGCGACCTCGTCACCTTCCTTGACACGCCGGGTCACGAGGCCTTCTCGGAAATGCGCGCGCGCGGCGCCAATGTCACCGACATCGTCATTCTGGTGGTGGCGGCGGACGACGGCCTGATGCCGCAGACCATCGAGGCCATCAACCATACCAAGGCCGCCGGCGTGCCGATGATCGTCGCGATCAACAAGGTCGACAAGCCCGAAGCCAATCCCCAGCGCGTGCGAGAGCGCCTGCTGGAGCATGAGGTGATCGTCGAGGACATGGGCGGCGAAACCCAGGATGTCGAAGTCTCCGCGCTCAAGAAGACGGGCCTCGACGAACTGCTCGACAAGATCATGCTTCAGGCCGAACTGCTCGAACTCACCGCCAATCCCGATCGCGCCGCCGAAGGCAATGTGATCGAGGCGCAGCTCGACAAGGGCCGTGGCGCGGTCGCCACCGTGCTGGTGCGCAAGGGCACGCTGAAGATCGGCGACACCTTCGTCATCGGTTCGGAAAGCGGCAAGGTCCGCGCGATGATCAACGACAAGGGCCAGCAGGTGAAGACCGCCGGCCCCTCGACCCCGGTCGAGGTGCTGGGCCTGTCCGGCGTGCCGATGGCGGGCGACCAGCTCACCGTCGTCGAGAATGAGGCCCGCGCCCGCGAAGTCGCCGCCTATCGTCAGGAACAGGCGACCAAGAAGCGCACCACCGCCGCGCCCACCAGCTTCGAACATATGTTCTCGGCGCTCAACACCAAGGTCATCGAATATCCGGTGGTGGTGAAGGGCGACGTGCAGGGTTCGGTGGAAGCGATCGTCTCGTCGCTGAACCGCATTTCGACCGACGAGATCAAGGTCCGCATCCTGCATTCGGGCGTCGGCGCAATCACCGAAAGCGACGTCACGCTGGCCGCCGCCAGCCGCGCGCCGCTGATCGGCTTCAACGTCCGCCCCAATGCCAAGGCGCGCCAGTTGGCGGAGCGCGAGAAGATCTCGCTGCGCTATTATGACGTGATCTACGACCTGCTGGAGGAAGTTCGCGGCGAAATGGCCGGCCAGCTCGCGCCGGAACGCATCGAAACCATCGTCGGCCGGGCCGAGGTGCTTCAGGTCTTCCCGGCGGGCAAGAAGGACAAGGCGGCCGGTCTGCTCGTCCTCGACGGCATCATCCGCAAGGGTCTGGCCGCGCGCCTCACCCGCGACGATGTCATCGTGTCGCGCACCCACATTGCCTCGCTCCGCCGCTTCAAGGACGACGTCTCCGAAGTCCGCGCAGGCATGGAATGCGGCGCGGTGCTCCAGGACACCAACGACATCAAGCCCGGCGACACGCTGGAACTGTTCGAGGTCGAGGAACGCGCCCGCACGCTGTGATCCATGTCCCCCCTCCCGCAGGCGGGAGGGGGCTAGGGGGTGGGCTCGCCCTCTCCTGAACTGCAATGGCCGATGGGGAGAGCCCACCCCCGGCCCCTCCCGCTTGCGGGAGGGGAGGATATAATGCCCGCTCCTAATGAAGGCTCCTCTGTCCGCCTCCTCCGCGTGGGCGAACAGGTGCGCCATGTCCTGTCCGACATTCTCCAGCGCGGCGACGTGCATGACGACGTCCTCGCCAGCCATGTGGTGAGCGTCACCGAAGTCCGCATGTCCCCCGACCTGCGCCATGCGACCGTCTTCATCAAGTCGCTGCTCGGCCAGGATGAGGAAGCCGTGCTGAAGGCGCTGCGCACCAACACCGCCTATCTCCAGCGGGAGGTCGCGACCCGTATCCGCCTCAAATATGCGGCGAAGCTCAAATTCCTCGCGGACGAGAGCTTCGATGAGGGCACCCATATCGACAGGCTGCTCCGCGATCCCAAGGTCGCCCGCGATCTGGAGCAGCCCGAAGGCGAGGACGAATAGGCAATATGCTCCGGCCTTGGCAGGAGCACGCTGTACTCGGCCAGGCATCGTCCCCCATCGACGCGACGGCGCAGCCCGGCTAACAGCGTCTCTCCCGCAGGCAAGGCAAGGGGCAGGGCAGATGAAAAGAACCGGCATAGTCGCGATCGCGCTTTTGGCCCTGGCCATACCCGCCGCAGCCAGGGAAGCGCCGGTCCACCCCGCCGTCGTCAGCGACCCCGCGCCCGACGCGGCCTACCCCGCCGGCATGAGCGCCTTCACCATCCCCTCGGAGGACGGCCTGCTCAACGCCGTCCTTTACACCGCCGCCGGTCCGGGGCTTCACCCGACGCTGCTCCTCCTCCACGGCTTCCCCGGCAATGAGCAAAATCTCGACCTAGGCCAGGCCGCCCGCCGCGCCGGGTGGCATGTCCTCACGCTCCACTATCGCGGCTCCTGGGGCAGCCCCGGCAGCTTCTCCTTCACCCACGCCTCGGAAGACGCCTGGAACGCCCTGCAATATCTCCAGCAATCCGCGACCGTCGCCAAATATCGCATCGACACCAGCGCCCTCGTCGTCGCGGGCCACAGCATGGGCGGTTTCATGGCCGCCGATGTCGCCGCCGCCGAACCCCATGTCGCCGGCCTGTTCCTGATCGACCCCTGGGACCCGGCCGAAACCGTCACGACCCTCTCCACCCCCCAGGGTGAGGCCGCCTGGAGGGCCGAAGTCGCCAGCGACCTGCCACCCCTGCAAGGCGCCACCTATGACAGCCTCACCGCCGAAATCCGCACCAACAGCGATAATTTCGACCTTGGCCGCAAGCTGGTGGGCTATGGCCGCCGCCCGCTCACCATCATCGGCGCGGAACGCGGCATCGGCGCCATGGCGCGCAAGGTGACGGCAGACGCGCAATCGGCCAATCCCGACACGCGCCTGGCGGTCTGGCCGACCGACCACAGCTTTTCCGACAGGCGCATCGCCCTGGCCGACGCGCTCGTCCGCTTCCTCAAGCAGATCGCCCCCATGGCGCGCTGACCGATGGCCAAGCTCTATTTCTACTATAGCTCGATGAACGCAGGCAAATCGACGACCCTGCTCCAATCCAGCTTCAACTATCGCGAACGCGGCATGGAAACCATGTTGTGGACCGCCGCGGTGGATGACCGCTACGGGAAGGGGCACCACGGAAAGGGACGCATCGTCTCCCGCATCGGGCTGGACGCGCAGGCCGATCTGTTCGACCCCGCCACCGATCTCTTCGCCGCCATCGCCGCCCGACAGGCACGGACGCCGCTCTCCTGCGTGCTGATCGACGAGGCGCAATTTCTGAACGAGGAACAGGTCTGGCAGGTCGCCGCCGTCTGCGACCGGCTGAACATTCCCGTGCTGTGCTACGGCATCCGCACCGACTTCCAGGGCAAGTTGTTCGAGGGCAGCGCCGCGCTGCTCGGCCTGGCCGACACGCTGACGGAGATCAAGACGATCTGCGAATGCGGGCGGAAGGCGACCATGAACCTGCGCGTCGATGCTGAGGGGCGCCCCATCCGCGAGGGCGAGCAGACGGAAATCGGCGGCAATGACCGCTATGTCGCGCTTTGCCGCCGCCATTTCGTGGAACGCCGCTCCGGCTGCTGACCGCCGCACATGCCGCGACGGCCCGGAAAGGGCTGACAACAGGCGAGAGGAGGGCTAGAGCGCGCCGCCATGCACGGCTGGATCATCCTCGACAAACCCTTGGGACTAGGCTCCACCCAGGCGGTGAGCGCGGTGAAGCGCGCCCTGCGCCAGAGTGGCGCGGGCAAGTGGAAGGTGGGCCATGGCGGCACGCTCGACCCGCTGGCGACCGGCGTGCTGCCGATAGCGGTGGGGGAAGCGACCAAGCTCGCCGGACGGATGCTGGACAGCGACAAGATCTACGATTTCACCATAGGTTTCGGCCTCCAGACCGACACGCTGGACCTTGAGGGCCGGGAAATCGCCACCAGCCTGCATCGTCCCACGCTGGCGGAGGTGCAGGCGGTCCTGCCCCGCTTCACCGGCCCGATCGAGCAGGCGCCGCCTGCCTACAGCGCGATCCTGATCGACGGCCGGCGCGCCTACGACCTTGCCCGCAAGGGGGAGGAGGTCGAGATGAAGACCCGCGCCATCACCATCCACAACCTCGCCATATCCCCGCCCCAGGGGCCAGCGAAGCCTGGAGAAGGGGAGGGCGGCGCGGAGATCGGCGAAATCACCCTGCGCGCCCATGTTTCGAAGGGCACCTATATCCGTTCCCTCGCCCGCGACATCGCGCGCGCGCTCGGCACTGTCGGTCATGTCACCATGCTGCGCCGCATCAAGGCCGGCCCCTTCACCCTGCAATCCGCGATTTCGCTGGACAAATTGGACGAAGCTGCTAGGGGCGGCGACATCGCGCAGCTCATGCTGCCGTTGACGGCGGGGCTGGACGACATCCCGGCTCTCGCAGTCTCTCCCGACGATGCGCTCGCTCTCCGACAGGGGAAGGTGCTCGTGGGGAAACCGCATACCGGCCTGATGCTGGCGATGGAGGGCGAAACGCCCGTCGCGCTGGTCGAAGCCAGTGGCCCGGAGGTCCGGGTGGTGCGCGGCTTTAATCTCTAATCTCAGAAAGGAAGCCGATGTCGATCACTGCAGAGCGCAAGGAAGCGCTGATCAAGGAACATGCCCGCGCCGAGGGCGACACCGGTTCGCCGGAAGTCCAGGTTGCGATCCTCTCGGAGCGTATCGCCAACCTGACCGAGCATTTCAAGGGTCATCACAAGGATAACCACAGCCGTCGCGGCCTGCTGATGCTGGTCAACAAGCGCCGTTCGCTGCTGGATTACCTCAAGAAGAAGGATGGGGCCCGGTACACCGACCTCATCGCCAAGCTGGGCCTGCGCAAGTAAGTCTGCTAAAGAAGGAACGGCCCCCATGTCGGGGCCGTTTCCGATTCTGACAACATGGCGCTGGGCAATCCGGCATGGCGTCATGATCCGGGGGACATCCCCCACACCGTTCGCCCTGAGCTTGTCGAAGGGCACTCCTTCTTTTGAAGGGAAGGATTGGGCTTCGACAAGCTCCGCCCGAACGGAGGAGAGATAGGCTCTCCATCCATGGACCATCCGGTCCGAAACAGGCCCCGCCCGGCAATAGGGCCGCGCGGGCGAAGGAAAAATCTATGTTCGATGTAAAGAAGGTATCAATCGAGCTGGGCGGCAAGACCCTCACGCTCGAAACCGGCCGCATTGCGCGTCAGGCCGACGCCGCCGTGCTGGCGACCTATGGCGAAACCGTGGTGCTGTGCGCCGTGACCGCCGCCAAGTCGGTGAAGGAAGGACAGGACTTCTTCCCGCTGACCGTCCATTATCAGGAAAAATATTCGGCCGCCGGTCGCATTCCGGGCGGCTTCTTCAAGCGTGAACGCGGCGCCACGGAAAAGGAAACGCTGGTTTCCCGCCTGATCGACCGTCCGGTCCGCCCGCTCTTCCCCGAAGGTTTCTACAATGAAATCAACGTCATCGCTCAGGTTCTGAGCTTCGACGGCGAAAGCGAGCCCGACATTGTGGCGATGATCGCCGCTTCGGCTGCGCTGACCCTGTCGGGCGTTCCCTTCCTGGGCCCGATCGGCGCCGCCCGCGTCGGCTACAAGGATGGCGAATATCAGCTGAACCCGTCGCTGGACGAAGTGAAGACCGGCGAACTCGACCTGGTCGTCGCCGCCACCGGCAATGCGGTGATGATGGTCGAATCGGAAGCCAAGGAACTGTCGGAAGACGTCATGCTCGGCGCCGTCCTCTTCGCGCATGAAGCGTCGAAGAAGGTCGTCAACGCCATCATCGACCTCGCCGAAAAGGCCGCGAAGGACCCGTGGGACGTCGCCAAGGGCGAAGACCTGGATGACCTCAAGAAGAAGCTCAAGAAGCTGATCGGCAAGGACATCACGGCCGCCTACAAGCTGACCGACAAGTCGGCCCGCTCCAACGCGCTCAATGAAGCCCGCGCCAAGGCGAAGGCTTATTTCACGGAGGAAGGCCTCGACGCCCAGACCGTCATGGCCGGCATCAAGCTGACCAAGAAGCTGGAAGCCGAAATCGTCCGCGGCGCCATCCTGAAGGACGGCAAGCGCATCGACGGCCGCACCACCACGCAGATCCGCCCGATCGAGGCGATGGTGGGCTTCCTGCCGCGCACCCATGGTTCGGCGCTGTTCACCCGTGGCGAAACGCAGTCCATCTGCACCACCACGCTGGGCACCAAGGACGCGGAGCAGATGATCGACGGCCTGACCGGCGTTCATTATGAAAGCTTCATGCTGCACTATAACTTCCCGCCCTATTCGGTCGGTGAAGTCGGCCGCTTCGGCGCGCCGGGCCGTCGCGAAGTCGGCCATGGCAAGCTGGCATGGCGGGCCCTGCACCCGGTCCTGCCCAGCAAGGAGGAATTCCCCTACACCATCCGCGTGCTGAGCGACATCACCGAGTCCAACGGCTCGTCCTCGATGGCGACGGTCTGCGGCGGTTCGCTGTCCATGATGGACGCGGGCGTTCCGCTGAAGCGTCCGGTGTCGGGCATCGCCATGGGCCTGATCCTGGAAGGCTCCAAATTCGCTGTCCTCAGCGACATTCTGGGCGACGAGGATCACCTGGGCGACATGGACTTCAAGGTGGCGGGCACGGAAGCGGGCATCACCACCATGCAGATGGACATCAAGGTCGCCGGCATCACGCAGGAAATCTTCGAGGTCGCGCTGCGTCAGGCGAAGGAAGGCCGCGCCCATATCCTGGGTGAAATGAGCAAGGCCCTGTCCTCGACCCGCACCGAACTGTCGGCTCATGCCCCGCGCATCGAAACGATCCAGATCGACAAGGCGAAGATCCGCGACGTCATCGGCACCGGCGGCAAGGTCATCCGCGAGATCGTCGCGGAAACCGGCGCCAAGGTCGACATCGACGACGAGGGCATCATCAAGATCAGCTCGTCCGACATCGCCCAGATCGAAGCCGCCAAGAAGTGGATTCTCGGCATTGTCGAGGAAGCGGAAGTCGGCAAGATCTACACCGGCAAGGTCGTCAACATCGTCGACTTCGGCGCCTTCGTGAACTTCATGGGCGGCAAGGACGGTCTCGTCCACGTCTCCGAAATGAAGAATGAGCGCGTCGAAAAGCCGACCGACGTCGTGTCGGAAGGGCAGGAAGTGAAGGTCAAGGTTCTCGAAATCGACCCGCGCGGCAAGGTTCGCCTGTCCATGCGCGTCGTCGATCAGGAAACCGGAGAGGAACTGGAAGACACCCGTCCGCCCCGCGAACCCAGGGGGGATCGGGGCGGCGACCGTGAAGGCGGCCGTGGCGACCGCAATCGCCGTGATCGTGGCGGTGACCGGGGCGACCGTGGCGGCCGCGGCGGCGATCGCGGTCCGCGCCGCGACCGCGGTCCGCGCGGCGAAGGCAGGGGCGGCGATGACGACGGCTCCAACGCCGGTCTGCCCGACTTCCTGACCCAGGACTGATCCGGTTCGTCGGACTCGGGAAAAAGAAAGGGCGTCCGGCTTGCCGGGCGCCCTTTTTTGACAGGATTTGAATGTTTCCTGATCTCCATCAATTGGCGGGCGTGGAAGTTATGTTACGGTAACGACCAGGGCGCAGGGGGATCTATGCAGCGCAGGAACGAAAGATTCGTGGAGCGTCTGCCGCTTGTCCTGCGACGGCCCTGGCATGCCTATTTGCTGGCCACCATCTTCTGCCTCACCGCCTTGGCCATTCGCACCATGGCGGAAAGCGCCATGCCCATCGGCTACCCCTTCGTATCCTTCTTCCCCGCCGTCATCCTGTCCTCCTTCCTCTTCGGGGTGCGGCCGGGCATCTATGCGGGCGTGCTTTGCGGGCTGTTGTCCTGGTATTTCTTCATCCCGCCGCGCATGGGCTTCGCACTGCATCCGGGCGTGCTGCTGGCGCTCGCCTTCTACAGCGCGGTGGTGATCGTGGACATCGCGCTGATCCATCTGATGCAGAAGGCGAATTTCAACCTGGCGATCGAGCGCGAACGCAGCCGCGTGCTGGCGGAAAACCGCGAATTGCTGTTCCACGAACTCCAGCACCGCGTCTCCAACAATCTTCAGGTCGTCGCCGCCATGCTTTCGCTCCACCGGCGCCATGTCGATCATGACCTGGCCCGCCGCGCGCTGGACGATGCCTCCGCCCGGCTGGCGCTGGTCGGCCGCATCAGCCGCGCCCTCTACAATCCGTCGGGGGAGGGGCAGAATATCCGCGCCTTCCTGACGACATTGACCGCCGACGTGCTGGAGGCCAGCGGCCGCGACGACATCGCCCTGACCGTCGACGCGCCCGACGCCCTGACGCTGGAGCCCGACATCGCCGTGTCGATGGCGCTGATCGTGACCGAAGCGGTCAACAACGCTATCGAACATGGCCTGCCGCATCGCGGCGGCAGCATCCATGTCGGCCTGGACGTCAGCGACGGCACGATCAGCCTCAACGTCACGGACGACGGAAAGGGATTGTCGCCCGATTTCGATCCCGGTTTCAGCCAGAGCCTGGGCCTCCGGATTTCCAATGCCCTTGCCGGCCAGTTGAACGGCCGCTTCTCGCTCATGCCCTCGGCGACGGGCGGCGCGACCGCACGGCTCGACCTGCCTGTTCGCGCATAGCGACCGGCACGCACATTCTGCCGCTTGGCGAGGCGCATTCGCTCCGCTATGACCCGGCCATGCTGACGAAAACCATGACGCGCATCGGCGCGGCTACCGCACCGCTTCTGCTTGCCGCCCTGCTCTCGGGCTGCGCGACGTCGAAGAACAAGGCCGACACCCAATATGTCGCCCGCGACGTGTCGACGCTCTACAATGCGGGCAAATACCGCCTGGACCGCGGCCAGTACAAGCTCGCGGCCGCCCTGTTCGACGAGGTGGAGCGCCAGCATCCCTATTCGCCCTGGGCGCGCCGGGCGCAGCTCATGTCCGCGTTCAGCTATTACATGAATCAGGATTATCCGGAATCGATCGGCGCGGCCCAACGCTTCCTGTCGATCCACACCGGCAACAAGGACGCGCCCTACGCTTATTATCTGATCGCGCTCTGCTATTATGAACAGATTGCCGACGTCACCCGCGACCAGAAGATCACGCAACAGGCGCTGGATGCGCTGGGCGAGCTGATCCGCCGCTATCCCGACACCCGCTATGCCGCCGACGCCCGGCTGAAGATCGACCTCGTCAACGATCACCTCGCCGGCAAGGAGATGGAGATCGGCCGCTTCTACCAGCGCCGTGGCCAATGGCTTGCCGCCACGCTGCGCTTCCGCACGGTGATCGACAAATATCAGACGACCACCCACACTCCGGAGGCGCTGGAGCGTCTGGTGGAAAGCTATCTCTCGCTCGGCATCCCCGCCGAAGCGCAGAAGGCCGCCGCCGTGCTGGGCAAGAATTATCCGGGTTCGAAATGGTATGAGCGCAGCTACAAGCTGATGCGCGAACACCCCAATAAAGCATGATCTGGTCCCCCTCCCGCAAGCGGGAGCGGTTAGGGGTGGGCCGCGAGCGAAGCGAGCGTTCCGCCCCAGCGTTGAAAGAAGCGCCGCTGGCGCGGTGCACCCACCCCGGCCCCTCCCGCCTGCGGGAGGGGGGAGTCGCTCGCCTTTGCTGACTGCCCTGTCCATCCGCAACGTCGTGCTGATAGAGGCGCTGGACCTGGATTTCGGGTCGGGCCTGGGCGTGCTGACCGGCGAGACCGGCGCGGGCAAGTCGATCCTGCTCGATTCGCTGGGCCTCGCGCTGGGCGCCCGCGCCGACAGCGGCCTCGTCCGGACGGGAGAGGCGCAGGCCAGCGTCACCGCGACGTTCGAGGCGCCCCACACCGATCACCGCGCGACGAACCTGCTGGCCGAAAACGGCATCGACATCGAACCGGGCGAACCGCTCATCGTCCGCCGCACGGTCAAGGCCGACGGCGGCAGCCGCGCCTTCGTCAACGACCAGGCCTGCTCGGCGGCGCTGCTGCGCGATCTTGGCAGCGCTCTGGTCGAAATTCACGGCCAGCATGACGATCGCGGCCTGCTCAACCCGCGCGGCCACCGCGCCTTGCTCGACGCCTATGGCCGCTGTGACACGGGCGCGGTCGCCCACGCCTATCATGCCTGGCGCGCCGCCGCCGACCGCCTCGCGGAAAGCCGCGCCAGCGTCGAAAGCGCCGCCCGCGACCGCGATTACCTGACCCATGCGGTGGAGGAACTCACCCGCTTCGCCCCCGAACCCGGCGAGGAAGCCACGCTGGCCGAAGAGCGCGCCACCATGCAGAAGGGCGCGCGCCTCTCCGACGACCTTTCCGCCGTCACCGAATGCTTCACCGGCTCCGACGGCGGGCTTGCCCAGTTGCGGCAGGCCGCCCGCCGCCTCGACCGCATCGTCAGCGAATATGAACCGCTGGCCGAAGTCCTCGCCGCCCTCGACCGCGCCGTCATCGAGGCCAGCGAAGCGGAGGACCGCCTCAACGAAGCCGCCGAAGCGCTCAGCTTCGACCCCGCCCGTCTCGACGCCATAGAGACCCGCCTGTTCGACCTGCGCGGCCTCGCCCGCAAACATCAGGTCCAGCCCGACGATCTCGCCGCCCTGCGCGACGACATGGCCGCGAAACTGGCCGCAATCGAGGGCGGGGAAGACCATCTCGCCGCCCTCGAAGCCGAGGTGAAGGGCAGGGCCGCCGCCTATCGCACCGCCGCCCAGGCCCTCTCCGCCGAACGCCAAATGGCGGCCGGAAAGCTCGACGCCGCCGTCGCCGCCGAACTCGCCCCGCTGAAGCTGGATGCCGCCCGCTTCCGCACCGTCGTCGCGCCGCAGGAGGAGGGGCAATGGGGACCGCACGGCATGGACCGGGTGGAATTCGAAATCTCCACCAACCCCGGCGCGCCCTTCGCGCCGCTGGTCAAGATCGCATCGGGCGGCGAACTCTCCCGCTTCATCCTCGCGCTCAAGGTCGCGCTGGCGGAGCAGGGCGGCGCGGACACGCTGATCTTCGACGAGATCGACCGCGGGGTAGGGGGCGCCGTCGCCTCGGCCATCGGGGAACGCCTGTCCCGCCTGTCGCAAACCAACCAGATATTGGTCGTCACCCATAGCCCGCAGGTCGCGGCGCGCGGTGCAGGCCATATGCTGATCGCGAAGTCGAGCGACGGCACCGTCACCCGCACCGGCGTGCACGCGCTGAGCGACGGCGAACGCCGCGAAGAAATCGCCCGCATGCTCTCCGGCGCCGAAATCACGGCGGAGGCAAGGGCCCAGGCCGAACGCTTGTTGGAAAAGCTATAAGCCGGCTTTCGACCAATCCAAGACCTTCCCCTCCCGTAAACGGGAGGGGTTAGGGGTGGGCGCGAGCGTAGCGAGCTTCTGACTTAGCCGTTGCAAAACAGCGCAGATGCCGCGCCAGCCCACCCCCTAGCCCCCTCCCGCCTGCGGGAGGGGGAATGTCCGCTTCCCACCCAACTCCGTCATTCCCGCGAAGGCGGGAACCCATCTCCTGACCTCGCCTCAACTACAGCGGTGGGGAGATGGATCGCCGCCTGCGCGGGGATGACGATAGAGAGTTGACGGCTGTCGAGCCGCCCATAACCGCTACCCGCATCGTGATGCTGGCGCTAAAGAGAGGCGCATGACCGACCCCACGCAAATGACCGAAGCCGAAGCCGCCAACCGCCTGATGCGCCTCGCACGCGAAATTGCGCGCCATAACCGGCTCTATCACGATCAGGACGAGCCGGAGATCGCGGACGCGGACTATGACGCGCTGGTCCGCGAGAATAACGCGCTGGAGGCCGCCTTCCCGCACCTCATCCGCAGCGATTCCCCCAATGCCCAGGTCGGCGCCGCGCCCACCTCCGCGCTCAGGAAGGTCCAGCACGCCGTCCGCATGATGAGCCTCGACAACGGCTTCGCGGACGAGGACATCGCCGAATTCATCGCCCGCGTCCGCCGCTTCCTCGCGCTCCCCGAAGACGCCCCCGTCGCCCTCACCGCCGAACCCAAGATCGACGGCCTGTCCTGCTCGCTCCGCTATGAGAAGGGCGAACTGGTCCTCGCCGCCACGCGCGGCGACGGCACGACGGGGGAAGACGTCACCGCCAATGTCCGCACCATCCCCGACATCCCGCAGCGCCTGACCGGGCAAGCCGTCCCCGACCTGTTCGAGGTGCGGGGCGAAGTCTATATGGCCAAGGCCGATTTCGTCGCCCTCAACGCGCGCCTCGCCGCCGAAGCCGACGACCCGGAAAAGGCCCGCCAGTTCGCCAACCCCCGCAACGCCGCCGCCGGTTCGCTGCGCCAGAAGGACGCCGCCGTCACCGCCAGCCGCCCGCTGCGTTTCCTCGCCCATGGCTGGGGGGAGGTCAGCGCCGTCCCCGCCGAAACCCAGCTCGGCGTCATGCAGGCTATCGCAGGCTGGGGCCTGCCCGTCTCCGACCGCCTCACCTGCGTCGACACGCTCGAAGCCCTCATCGCCCATTATCGCGCCATCGAAGCCGCCCGCGCCGACCTGCCGTTCGACATCGATGGCGTCGTCTACAAGGTCGACCGGCTCGACTGGCAGCAACGCCTCGGCTTCGTCGCCAAGGCTCCGCGCTGGGCCATCGCCCATAAATTCCCCGCCGAACGTGCCCAGACCACGCTCGAAGCCATCGACATCCAGGTCGGCCGCACCGGCAAGCTGACCCCGGTCGGCCGCCTGACGCCCGTCACCGTCGGCGGCGTCGTCGTCTCCAACGTCACCCTCCACAATGCCGATGAGATCGAGCGGCTGGGCGTCCGCCCCGGCGACCGCATCGTCGTGCAGCGCGCCGGCGACGTCATCCCGCAGGTGGTCGACAACCTCACCCGCGACGAACCGCGCACCCCCTTCGCTTTCCCCGATCATTGCCCCGTCTGCCATTCGGAAGCCGTGCGCGAAGAGGGGGAGGTCGATATTCGCTGCACCGGCGGCCTCATCTGCCCCGCCCAGCGTTTCGAACGGCTGCGTCATTTCGTCAGCCGCGCCGCGCTCGACATCGAAGGGCTGGGCGAAAAGAGCATCCAGGAATTTCTCGACCTGGGCTGGATCGCGGAGCCGGCCGACATCTTCCGCCTGAAATCGCACCGCGCCGACCTGCTCGGCCGGGAGGGGTGGAAGGAAAAGTCCGTCGACAATCTCCTCGCCGCCATAGAGGCCAAGCGCCAGCCGGATGCCGCCCGCCTGCTCTTCGGCCTGGGCATCCGTCATATCGGCGCGGTGACCGCCCGCGACCTGCTCAGGCGCTATACGACGCTGGAGGGGATCAGCGCGCTCGCTGCCGGCATCATCGCGCTGCGCGACGCCGCCGCCCCTGCGGAGGGGGAGGAGGAATCCCGCTTCCGCAACCGCCTCGACAAGGCGATAGCCGAATATATCGGGGTCGAGAATGTGGGATCGGCGGTCGGCCACGCCTTGGCCGATTTCTTCCACGAGCCGCATAATGTGGACGTCTGGAACGACCTGCTGCGGGAAGTCTCCCCGCCCGACTATCTGGTCGAAACCACCGCCAGCGCGGTCACGGGCAAGACGGTGGTGTTCACCGGCAAGCTCGAAACCATGAGCCGCGACGAGGCCAAGGCGCAGGCCGAACGACTGGGCGCCAAGGCCGCCGGTTCGGTCAGCGCCAGGACCGACCTGGTGGTAGCCGGTCCCGGCGCGGGCTCGAAGCTCAAACAGGCCGCCGCGCTGGGTATCGATGTGATCGACGAAGCCGCATGGGCCGAAATCGTCAAGGCCGCCGGATAGGTCAGGCGGACGACCGGGCAACAGGGACATTGACCGCTTCCCCTCCCCTTCAGGGGAGGGGACCGAGGGGTGGGGGCATGCCCCACGCGCAACTTCGCCTGCTGGACGCTCCCGCACCCCGATCCTTCAAATGAGGCGCGGTTCGAACCTGAAAAGGGGAGCGGCCAATGACCGTAAATCTTCAGAGCGCGCTGCGTTGATCGGGAGCACGTCGCGCGCTCCGGGCTTCGGTCACCGCATCGTCCCAATCGGAAGACCGGTTCCCATCCTCAACCCGCCCCCTCCAGCTTGTCCTGCGTCCGCGTATCGAAATCGCTGGCGTCATGCCGCTCCCGAAGCTGCTCCTCCAGCGGCCCGTTCGCCTTGTTGACCATCCGCCCGCGCTTCACCGCAGGCCGCGCGTCGATCTGCTTCGCCCAGCGCAGCACATTCCCATAGCTCTGCACATCGAGGAACTCCGCCGCATCATAGGCCCGGCCCAGCGCGACCCCGCCATACCAGGGCCAGATCGCCATGTCCGCGATCGTATACTCATCCCCGGCAATATATTCATGCTCCGCCAGTTGCCGGTCCAGCACGTCCAACTGCCGCTTCGCCTCCATCGTATAGCGGTTGATCGCATATTCGAACTTCTCCGGCGCATAGGCGAAGAAATGGCCGAAACCTCCGCCCAGCAGCGGCGCGCTGCCCATCTGCCAGAACAGCCAGTTGAGCGTCTCGGTCCGCCTGGCCGGATCGGTCGGCAGGAAAGCACCGAATTTCTCGGCCAGATAGATCAGGATCGATCCGGATTCGAACACCCGCCGGGGCGGAGAGACGCCATGGTCCATCAGCGCCGGGATCTTGCTGTTGGGATTGACCGATACGAAGCCGCTGCCGAACTGGTCGCCCTCGTTGATCCGGATCAGCCAGGCGTCATATTCGGCGTCCTTGCCCGCCGCCAACAGCTCCTCCAGCATGATCGTCACCTTCTGCCCATTGGGCGTGGCGAGCGAATAGAGCTGGAGCGGGTGCTTGCCGACCGGCAATTCCTTCTCATGGGTCGGCCCGGCGACCGGCCGGTTGATATTGGCGAAGGCGCCGCCGCTTTCCTTGTCCCAGGTCCAGACGCGCGGCGGAATATAGGCTGTGTCGGTCATGCAGGCGTCTCCTTCGAAGGCGGGAACGGGGGATGGGGCGGGCAGGGGCCCGCCGCTCCGGGCTAGGTAAGGATCGACCCTGTCCGGTGCAAACCCCGCATGATCAAAAAAGGCGGCGCGGCGGCCCCGGCTGCATTGGTCGCATTTTTTGCACGTGGAAGGCATTTCGTCGCTGCCCCGGCTGTCTCTGCCGGCAGGAAAGGCCTATAGCCGCCCGCGTCATCATGTCTTTCGCGTTGCGGTCGCGGGCGGCGAGACGAAAAAAATTTGCACGGGGCTCTTGATCGTCCGGCCTTCCCGTCCATATGAAACGGCGCTGGCACTCTCCGACAGGGAGTGCTAACAGATACGGGTTCATCGGGGAGAAGGAGCCGGAGTCGCGTGGCGATTCCACCCCCCTCCCATTCAACGTCGTAAAGAGGGAAAGGCAATCAACATGGCATTTCGTCCGTTGCATGACCGCGTTCTCGTTCGCCGCGTAGAGGCGGAAGAGAAGACTGCCGGCGGCATCATCATCCCCGACACCGCCAAGGAAAAGCCGCAGGAAGGCGAAATCGTCGCCGTCGGCACCGGCAGCAAGTCGGAAGACGGCAAGGTCACTCCGCTGGACGTCAAGGCCGGCGACCGCATCCTGTTCGGCAAGTGGTCGGGCACCGAGGTCAAGGTCGACGGTGAAGACCTGCTGATCATGAAGGAATCGGACATTCTCGGCGTCGTCGCGTAAAGCGGCGAAGCTGACGGTCATTCCTATTTTTGGCGGATTTTCGTGCCTGTAACGGTGTGAACTTCGCAAGATTTGCAATTCTCAAAGAGAGGTAGAAGATCATGGCAGCGAAGGACGTAAAGTTTTCGCGTGACGCTCGTGAGCGCATCCTGCGCGGCGTCGACATCCTGGCCGACGCGGTCAAGGTGACCCTGGGCCCCAAGGGCCGCAACGTCGTCATCGACAAGAGCTTCGGCGCGCCCCGCATCACCAAGGACGGTGTTTCGGTCGCCAAGGAAATCGAACTGAAGGACAAGTTCGAGAATATGGGCGCCCAGATGGTCCGCGAAGTCGCTTCGAAGACCAACGACATCGCCGGTGACGGCACCACCACCGCGACCGTTCTCGCCCAGGCGATCGTTCGCGAAGGCATGAAGTCGGTGGCCGCCGGCATGAACCCGATGGACCTGAAGCGCGGCATCGACCTCGCCGTCGCCAAGGTGGTCGAGGACATCAAGGCCCGCTCGAAGCCGGTTGCCGGTTCGAACGAAGTCGCCCAGGTTGGCATCATCTCGGCCAATGGCGACCGTGAAGTCGGCGAGAAGATCGCCGAAGCCATGGACCGCGTCGGCAAGGAAGGCGTGATCACCGTCGAGGAAGCCAAGGGCCTCGATTTCGAACTGGACGTCGTCGAAGGCATGCAGTTCGACCGCGGCTACCTGTCGCCCTACTTCATCACCAACCCGGAAAAGATGCAGGTCGAACTCGCCGACCCCTACATCCTGATCCACGAAAAGAAGCTGTCGAACCTGCAGTCGATCCTGCCGATCCTCGAAGCCGTGGTTCAGTCGGGCCGTCCGCTCCTCATCATCGCGGAAGACATCGAAGGCGAAGCGCTGGCGACCCTGGTCGTCAACAAGCTGCGCGGCGGCCTGAAGGTCGCTGCGGTCAAGGCGCCGGGCTTCGGCGACCGCCGCAAGGCCATGCTGGAAGACATCGCCGTCCTGACCAAGGGCGAAGTCATCTCCGAAGACCTCGGCATCAAGCTTGAGAACGTGACCCTCGGCATGCTCGGCACCGCCAAGCGCGTCACCATCGACAAGGACAACACCACAATCGTCGATGGCGCCGGCGACGGCGAAGCGATCAAGGGCCGCACCGAGCAGATCCGCGCTCAGATCGAGACCACCACGTCCGACTATGACCGCGAAAAGCTGCAGGAGCGTCTGGCGAAGCTGGCTGGCGGCGTGGCCGTCATCAAGGTCGGCGGCGCGACGGAAGTCGAGGTGAAGGAGCGCAAGGACCGCGTCGACGACGCGCTGCACGCGACCCGCGCAGCCGTTGAAGAAGGCATCGTCCCCGGCGGCGGCACGGCCCTGCTGTACGCGACCAAGGCCCTCAAGGACCTCAAGGGCGCCAATGACGACCAGACCCGCGGCATCGACATCATCCGCAAGGCCATCGAAGCGCCGCTGCGCCAGATCGCCAGCAATGCGGGCGTCGACGGCGCCGTCGTCGCCGGCAACCTGCTGCGCGAAAATGACGAGACCAAGGGCTTCAACGCCGCGACCGACACCTATGAGAACCTCGTCGCCGCTGGCGTGATCGACCCGACCAAGGTCGTCCGCGCCGCGCTGCAGGACGCCGCTTCGGTTGCCGGCCTGCTGATCACGACCGAGGCGACCATTGCCGAACTGCCCTCCGACGACAAGGCGCCGATGGGCATGCCCGGCGGCGGCATGGGCGGCATGGGCGGCATGGACTTCTAAGACCGCGTTGCGGGCGGGTCCTTGGCTCGCCCGCGATGTTGGGAGTCCAAATCCGGAAAAAACGGAAAAGGCCGATGGAGCGATCCACCGGCCTTTTCCTGTCTTCGATCGTCAGGTTCCTCGCTTAAGCGGGGGGGGGCGTCCGGCCCTATTTGCCTGGCGCTTGCCTTAGATTAAATTCAGATTCTTCAGATATGTGCGCACCACATTGCGAGTGATGCCCAATGCTTCGGCGGTCTTGATCTGATTTCCATGGCATTGATGAAAGGCCTCCGTTATCGTGAAGGCCACCAGCCGGTCGAGCAGATGATCGTGCCCGCCATTCAGCAGCCGAGCGACGAAGGGCCTTGCCGCCTCTTCCAGCGCCGCGGGGTCGGCGGTCGGATCGGTCAATTCGCTGAGGTTGCCAAGACCGAGGTCGGCGGGCTGGATGCGCCCGCCCTCGCAGATCAGAGCGGCACGATGGATCGCATTTTCCAACTCGCGAATATTGCCGGGCCAACCATGGCGGAACAACGCCTCCTCGGCCGCCGCGCTCAGTTCCAGCCGGTTCACGCCTGCCTTTGTGCCATAGATTTCAAGGAAATGGCGCGCCAGGGGAAGAATATCGGCTCTGCGCTCCCGCAGTGGCAGAAGGGGGATGGATACGACCTGCAGGCGATAGAAAAGATCTGAACGGAAACGACCCTCGCTGACCGCCTGCTGCAATTCGACATTGGTCGCTGCGATGACGCGGACATTGAGCGGCACGGCCTTGCGCGAGCCCAGCCGAACGACTTCCCGTTCCTGCAATACCCGCAAGAGCTTCACCTGCAAGGGCAGGGAAAGGTCGCCCAGTTCGTCCAGGAACAACGTCCCGCCATTGGCCGCCTCGAACCATCCCGCCCGCGCGACATTGGCGCCTGTGAACGCGCCCTTTTCATAACCGAACAATTCGCCTTCGATCAGCGATTCGGAAAAGGCGCCGCAATTGACCGCGACGAAAGGCGTATGCGCCCGGTCGCTGAGGCTGTGCACATAGCGCGCGACCAGCTCCTTGCCGGTGCCAGTCTCCCCCATGATGAGGACATTGGCGTCGCTTGGGGCGACCCGTTCGATCAGCGGCAGCAGGGCGCGGGATCGTGGATCGTTGAAGATCAGCGCCCGGGCGCGAGGTCCCACGGCATGATGCCGAGCGCAATCATAAGCCAGCAGCGGACGGCCATCGTCGTTCTTGGCCGATACCAGACCCACTTCGGCCCGGTCTGCCGCGCGGCTGTGCGAACTGTTCCTCATAGCGTCTCCATCCCTGGCAGACATCAGGATAGCAGGTAATTGTCTTCTGAATTAGTAGAAAATAAAGTTTGGAGCCTAGCTGAGCTTTCAGTGAGACGGCCGGAGAGGGGTGGCCAGTTCCGCGCGCCGCTTCATGACGCTGCGCAAGGGTTCCGCGCAGATCCAACCATCGACATCCACGGGCGCTTCCAGAAATCCATGCAGCCACAGGAAATGCGCCTGGATCTTCAACATCTCCACGCGTTCATCCGACAGGTCGGGATGCAGGGCGCGATGGAAATTGTTGCGATAGGCCGCCTCTACGCCCTCCATGCCGGACAAGGTTTCCTGGGCAAGGATGGCGTTGAGATCGGATGGATGGGCAGCCGCCCAATCGGCGGCACGCAAGCTCTGTTCCAGGAAGCGTTCGACCAGCGCCGGATGATGATCGATCATATGTTGATGGACGACGATGGGGCGCGGCGTCCCGTTGTTCACCCGGGCGAGGCGGCTGGGATAGGCGTCGAGATCGATGCCTATCTCGAGCCCCAGGCGCTGCGCGGCTTCGGCGCCGGCCGCGCCCTTCACATAGACGGCGTCGACCCGGCCCGCCGCCAGCCACTCCAGGCCCAGCCAGAGGCGGCGCATCCCTTCCACGCTGGCCTGTTCGACGGGCGGGGCGGGGATTTCGATCAACTGCACGTCTTCCAGCGCAAGGCCGCCCAAAGCGAGAGCGCTCTTGATGCCGTGCAGCGCCATGCCGCGGGCGATGCTCTCGCCATGGGTACGACCATAGCCGGGCAGGGCGAATCGGAGCCCTTCAAGATCGGCAGGGTCCATGACGCCGACATCGGGCCTGACCATGATCGCCTGCCGCTCGTCGATCCAGGTCAGCCCGATCACTCGCGTCGGCGCACCCAACGCCCGCGCCGCCAGCGCCTGTATATTGCCCCCCTCGCGAAACAGATGGCGCGCCTGGTTTTCCGGATCGCTCGCGACCAGATTGAGGCCGAGTTCCTGAACCCGTCTGACGCTGATGCCGTCCTGTGCGAACGCCTCGGCCATCCAGCCTTTGGCGCAGGCCACGCCGGACGCAGCCGGTACCGGGCAGCGCGTCACCCAGACGCTGTCCAGAGGCGCGACCTTATTTGCCATTCCTGTTTCTCCACCTGTAGGCCGGCCTTCCCGACACCGACATAGGAATATATCCGTCGCAAGGCTCGTGCCAAAAGCCGCGATGCGGATGCGGAACGGTTCCGGGGCTCATCGCCGCTTCATTTCGCGCAATCGCGCGGTCGCCGCTGCGGCAAAATCACCAGCACGCAATCGCTGCTGCCTTGGCCGGCCCGCACGGGACCGCCGGATTATCCGGTTGGCACATGACGTGCATCGGATGGGGGCAGAGCCTTCAACGGAGCCTGCATAGTGGCCAATCAGAATAGCGCGTCTTTTCTTTCCCGCCTTCGTCAATGGCTGACCGCCGCCATGGCGCTGCTGGGCTCTGCCCTGCTTGCAGGCTGCGGCGGGTCCGGCGGCGGAGACGGCGAGGTGGTCAAGACCCTGACCATCGCGTCCATCGCCTATCCCTATCAGGGCAAGCAGGTGTTCAACGGCCTGAACGGCGTCGTCATCCAGCAGGGCTGGCTGAAGGAGCAACTGGCGAAGAAGGGGATCGAGCTGGTCTTCACCCCGGTCTCTACCGCCGTGGGCGGGCCGCTCATCAACGAAGGCTTTTCCGGCAAGCGGATCGACTTCGCCTCCTATGGCGATTTCCCAGCCGCCATCGCCGTCGCGGGCGGCGTGCCGCTGAAGATCGTGGCGCCGGTGGGGCAGGGGCAGGACGTCTATATCGTCGCGCGCAAGGGGCTGGCCGCGAAAAGCCTGGCCGACCTCAAGGGCAAGCGGATCGCGCTCCATCGCGGACGGCCCTGGGAACTGCCCTTTTCCAAGCTGGTCGACAGCAGCGGCCTGAAGCTGGATGACTTCAAGATCGTCAACATCAACCCGTCGGCTACGCCCGCCGCGCTGGAATCCGGCAGCGTCGACGCCGCCGTGCTGCTGTCCGACGGGCTGCTGGTCGAGCAGAAGGGCATTGGCCATGTGATCTGGTCGACCAGGGATGCGCCCGCCGACTGGAAGATGCGCGCCGAACTGTTCGGCCGGGCGGACTTTGTCGACGCGCATCCGGAGCTGACCCAATTGGTGGTGGACGCCTTCGTCCGCGCCGCCGCATGGTCCTCCGACGAAGCGAACAAGGCCGAAGTCATCCGCAAGGCCGCGCGCGGCGCCCTGCCGGAAGACATTGTGGCGAAGGATTATGCCAATAGCGGCATCCCCTGGCGGGAGCGTTTCTCGCCGGTCTTCAATCCGGCGGTGCTGGCGCATTACCGTTCGGTCGCGGATTATGCGCTGGAACGCGGCCTGATCCGCAAGAAAGTGGATGCCGATGCGCTGATCGATGAACGTTTCGTCGACAAGGCGCTCAAGGATTTGAAGCTGGAGCAGTTCTGGGCGCATGATGGCGGGGGGCAGGGCTGATGGCTTTTCGCCAAGGCAAGGCCGTCGCCGCGGCCTGGGCCGCGCCGGTCGCGCTGCTGGCGCTCTGGCAGGTCGCCTGCCTCAGCGGCCTGTTCCCGCCGCAAGTGCTGGTGCCGCCCAGCGTCGTCGCCCAGGCGCTGGCCGACATGGCTGCATCCGGCGAGTTGCAGCGACATGTCGGGGACAGCCTCTATCGGCTGCTGGTCGGCTTCGCCATCGGCGCGGGCGCGGGCATGGTCTTCGGCGCGGCGCTGGCACTGTCGCGGCTGGTCGAAGCCGTCCTGTCGCCGCTTTTCCTGACGCTCTGGCAGGTGCCCGTCATCGCCTTCGTGCCGCTGATGGTCATGTTCCTGGGGATCGATGAGCCCTTCAAGATCGCGGTCGTCGCCATCGCCGCCTTCTTCCCGATGGCGCTCGCGACCTTCGACGGCATCAGGGGCGTGCCGCGCAACTGGTTCGACGTCGCGAAAGTCTATCGCCTGAGCCTGCTCCAGTTGATCCGCCGCATCCTGCTGCCCGCCACCGTGCCCGCCGTGCTCACCGGCCTGCGGATTTCCCTGACCCGCGCCTGGGTCGTGCTGGTGGCGGCAGAGCTGCTCGCGGCGGACAGCGGCATCGGTCAGATGATGGAGATGGGGCGGCAACTCTTCCAGATCGACGTCGTGCTGGCGGGCGTGGTCGTCAGCGGTCTCATCGGCTTCCTGCTCGATCGCGGCGCCCGCTGGGTCGAAAGCCGTGCCACCCGCTGGAGGACGGCATGAGGGATCAACTCGCCCGCTGGCCCGTCCGGCTCGTTATCGGCCTGTTCGCGCCGCTGCTCCTCATCCTCCTATGGCAGTGGCAGGCGAGCGCCCATGCCGTGACCTTCGCGCCGCCCGCCGCCGTCGCCTCCGCGCTGGCTGAACTGCTGCGCAATGGCGACCTGCTGCGCCACACGCTGGCCACGCTGCAACGCGCCTTCACCGGCCTTGCCATCGGCGCGCCGCTGGGCGTGGCGGCGGGCATCGCCATGGGCATATGGAAGCCGGTCGACCGGCTGCTGGGGCCGCTGCTTCACGCGCTGCGGCAGGTGCCGATGATCGGTTGGCTGCCCCTGATCGGCCTCTGGTTCGGGGTGGGTGAGGGGACGGAGCTGATCGTCGTCAGCATGTCGGCCTTCTTCCCCTCCATGCTCAACAGCCATGCCGGGGTCGCGCAGGTCGAGCGCCGCTATCTGGAGGTCGGCGGCATCTACCGCTTCACCACGCTTCAGCGCATCCGCTTCATCCTGCTGCCTGCCGCCATGCCGCTGGTGCTGACCGGCATCACCCAGGCGCTGGCCTTTGCCTGGATTTCCACCATCGGCACCGAATTGCTGACGGGCGCGGGGTCGGGGCTGGGCGTCGCGATGCAGACCGCCCAGGTCCAGCAGCGGCTGGACATCATGCTCGTGGTGATCGGCGTCACCGCCGCGCTCGGCTTCCTCATCAACCAGTTGTTCCGCCGCCTGCGCCAGTCCCTGCTGCGCTGGCAACCCGCTCAATCATGATCCGGAGAAACGGCATGAACCCCCATCCCCATGCCCGCGAAGACCTTGCCCAAGCGGCCGCAAGCCGGGGCGCGCTGACCGTCAGCGGTCTCGACAAGAGCTTCGACATCGGCGGCAAGCCGCGCAAGATACTGGACGGCATCAACCTGAATGTCCGCCCCGGCGAGTTCGTCAGCATCGTCGGCGCGTCGGGCTGCGGCAAGTCGACGCTGCTGCGCCTGATCGCGGGCCTCGACACCGATTATAGCGGCGAGCTGCGGCTGGACGGCGACCGCATCGCCACCACCAGCCTGGACCGGGGCATCGTGTTCCAGGATCACCGGTTGTTCCCCTGGATGACGCTGGAGCAGAATGTCGAACTGGCCCTGCTCAACACCGATACGCCGAAATCGCGCCGGGCGCAGATCGTGGCGGATCATATCGCGCTGGTGAACCTGAAGGGTTTCGAAAAAGCCTATCCCCACCAGCTTTCCGGCGGCATGGCGCAGCGCGCCGCGATCGCCCGCGCCCTGGTGACGGAACCCAAGCTGCTGCTGCTCGACGAGCCTCTGGGCGCGCTCGACGCGCTGACTCGCGTCCATGTGCAGAATGAACTGCAGCGCATCTGGATGGCGCAGCGCTCGACCATGGTGATGGTGACGCATGATGTGGAAGAGGCGCTCTATCTGGGTGACCGGGTGATCGTGATGTCGCCCAATCCGGGTCGCATCCGGCGCATCGTGGAGGTTGACCTGCCCCATCCGCGCGACCGCCGCGCCCCGCTGCTGCATCGGTTGAAGGACGAGATATTGGCCGAACTCACTTCAGGCGCGGACGCCGCCGAAAGCGCGGACAATCTCGTCCATCTGCCCAGCCGGGAGGCGCGCTGATGAGCCGCGCCGCCGATCATCCCATCGATCCGCTCTTCACCGATCGCTGGTCGCCGCGCAGCTTCACCGGAGAAGCGGTGCCGGATGCCGTGCTGCGCAGCGCCTTCGAAGCGGCTCGCTGGGCGCCCTCCGCAATGAACGCACAGCCCTGGCGTTTCCTCGTCGCGCGACCGGGCGATCAATGGTGGGAGGCCTATCTCGCCTTCCTGATGCCGCGCAACCGGCTCTGGGCGGCGAAGGCGTCGGCGCTGGTGCTGATCCTGTCGGCGCGGGAACTGGAACGACGCGGCGAATGGGTCGCCAATGGCTCGCACAGTTTCGACGCGGGCGCGGCCTGGGCCAATTTCGCGCATCAGGCGCTGCTGCTGGGATGGCATACCCATGGCATTGGCGGCTTCGACCGGGAAGCGGCGCGGCAAGGGCTGAACATCCCGCAGGATTTCGCCATCGAAGCCGTCATCGCGCTCGGCCGCAAGGGCGATCTGGCAGGGCTGGACGCCGAATTCCATGGCGCCGAAGCCCCCAATGGCCGCCGCCCGCTCGATGAAACCGTCTTTGCCGGAACGCTCGAACAGCCGGCCTTTGTCAAAGAAAGGGACGTCGCATGACGCTCAACATCCACTGGCGGCTCGATCCCGCCGCCGATCCGCAGCGTTCCGAGCCGGGCGCATGGCAACCCCTGCCTGCGCTGGCGCGGGACCGCCGAACGAGTACGCAGAACCGCTTCGACTATTATGTTCAGGTCGCGCAGGCCGTCGCGCAGACGGCCTTTGACGGGCTGTTCGTGCGTCACCGCATCGCCGCCGACGAAAGCCGCATCATCGCCGCCATCGTCGCCCGCGCCGCGCCGCGTCTGAATGTTGTGCCAGAATTTCCCGCTTCGGTCGGATCGGCGGTCTATGCCGCCAAGCAGGCGACGACCTTCCAGCGTGCAACGCATGGCCGGCTCGGCTGGGCGATCGCGCCCGATGCCGATCCGGCCAGCCGCCGGGCCGAAGCCGATTTCGTCGAGGATGGCGACCTTTCGCAAAGGCTGGAGGAATTTCTGACCGTGGCGCGCGGCGTGCACGAACATCGCCCGTTCAGCTACAAGGGCGCGCATTTCGAGGTCGAGAATGGCGGTTTCGACGCGCCGCTCAACCGGGTGCCCTTTCCGCGCATCTACTTGCAAGGCGAGGGGGAGGCGGCGCTGGCGCTTTCCGCCCGTCATGCCGACGTTCATCTGTTCCAGCCCGCCACCGCAGATGCGCTGGCCAATGATATTGCCCGGCTGAACGCGCTGGCGAAGGGACGCCCTGTCGAGGCCGGGCTGATCCAGCCACTCCTGGTGCGCGAGGACAGGGAAAGTGCAGAGGGCGACGCGCAACGCCTGCCGCTCGCTCCGGGCACGCTGATCGCCAGCTATGACGAAGCGGCCGAGCGGCTTGCGGGCTTTGCAGCATCCGGGATCACGCAACTGGTGCTGGAGGCAGTTCCCTCGCTGGAGGAAGCCTATCGCATTGGCCAGCATCTTCTGCCTCGCCTGCGCGCCCTCACCGGCGTTGCGCAACAGGCCGCCTGAGGAGACCGTCCCCATGTCCATCGACTTTTACTGGCGTTTGCCGACCCATGGTTGCCACAACAGCATCCAGACCAGCGGCTATGAGCGCGGTGACTGGTCGCCCCTCAAGCCCGGCAATATCGCCCCCGGCCTCACCCGCGAGGGAGATGTCGACCCGTTCACCTATATCGACCATCTGGCGGCCATTGCGCAGGCGGCGGAGAGCGTCGGCTTTCAGGGCGGGCTGATCCCGTCCTTCCCCAATACCGACGACCCGTGGGTCATCTCCTCGCTGCTGGCGCGGGAGACGAAGAGCTTCCGCTTCATGATCGCCTTCCAGCCCGGCTTCGGCAATCCGGTCCATACGGCGCGCATGGCTGCCAGCCTGCAACGCGCGACCGGCGGGCGGCTGCTGTTCAACATCATTACCGGCGGCGGCGGCCCGGCCCAGCTCTGGTGGGGGGACAGCTTCGCCCATGACGACCGTTATGGACGCACCAGCGAATTTCTCGACATCTTCAAGGGCGTCTGGAAGTCTTCGGACTTCTCCTATGACGGGCGTTTCTACCAGTTGCGCGACGGCGGGCTCGCGCCGGTCCTTCAGGGCGAGGAATTTCCGGAGATCTGGTTCTCCGGATCGTCCGACGTGGCGCTCCAGACCGCGGCGCGCCATGCGGACTATTATCTTTCCTGGCTGGAGCCGTTCGACCAGCTTGGCGACAAGTTCGCCCGCGTCAAGGAACGCACGGCGGCACTGGGCGGAGAGCAGAAATGCGCGGTGCGCGTCGATCTGGTCGCCCGCGCGACAGAGGAGGAAGCCTGGGCCGACATCGCCAAGGGCTTCGACAATGTGAGCGAGGAAACCCGCCAGCGCTGGCGCGGGCAGGCGACGGACTCCGTGGGCGCCGCCCGTCAGGCCGCGCTCCGCCCGACCGATGCGCGGCGCTATGACGAACTGATCGTCGCGCCCAATCTCTGGGGCGGCTTCAACCTGCTGCGCGGCGGGCCTGCGCTGGGGATCGTCGGCAGCTATGAGCAATGCGCGGCCCGTCTGGACGAGCTGATCGCGCGGGGAACCGACGCCTTCATCTTGGCGGGCACGCCGCATCTGGAGGAAGCCTATCGCGTGGGCGAGGAAGTGCTGCCGCTGCTCGGCCGTCAGGCTCCGGCCTTGCTGGCCGCCGCAGAATAGCGGACGGGATAGAACCACCGCGCTCCTGCGAAGGCAGGAGCCCAGTCCCACCGTCCGATCCGGGCTCTAACGAGTGACTTGTTTCCTTTGAGGAACGCAAAGAGCCAAAGAAAAGGGCGCCGGGAAATCCTCCCGGCGCCCTTTCTCTTGCAACCAAAGGCCGGAGATCGCCCGGCCCTCCTCCTGTCAGAAGCGGAACAGCGCCGCCACGCCCGCCGTCCGGGGATCGGCCCAGGCGACCGTATCGCCGGTAGAATTGGCAGCCGGCAGCGAATGGTTCAGATAGCGCACGTCGAACAGATTATTGATGAAGCCTGTGACGCTGAGCTTCTCGTTCGGCGTCGTGTAGGTGGCGCGGATATTGGTCAGCGTATAGGGCTTCTGCGTCAGATAATAGCGGTTCACCGTATCCTGCGGCGTCACATAATAATATTGCCGCGACTGGTATCGCGCATCCGCCGCCAGTTCCAGCGTGCCCAGCTCCGCCAGCGGGAACGTGTAGGAACCGCCGACATTCAGTGTGACCTTGGGCGAGCGGACGAATTGCGCGCCCGCCAGATTGATGCCCCCATTCAGCACCTGGAACTTCTTATATTCCGTATCCAGCAGGCCCAGCGCTGCGTTGAACTTCAACCCGTCTACCGGCGCCAGCGCCAATTCGAACTCCGCCCCGTCGACCTTGGCCTTATCCGCATTCTGGAGGTACGATACAGTCTGCCCGCCGACAGCGCCCGGATTGGGACCGACGACATTCACCTGCACATCCTTATAGTCATAATGGAAGGCGGTGGCGTTGAAGGTCAGCAGTCCGTCGAACCAGCTCGACTTATAGCCGATTTCATAGGCGTCCAGTTTTTCCGGCCGCACGGCCGTCAGCGCGACAGCCAAGGTCGCGGCGGAATTGAAGCCGCCCGATTTCACCCCATGCGAGAATTTCGCGTAGACCAGATTGTCGCGGTTGATGTTCCAGGAGGGTGTCACATCATAGGTGAAGGCGTCCCATGTGCGCTTGAGATCATTGCTGAAGGTGCCCGCGCCGCCGATGCTGCCGGTATAGCTGTTCCACCACTGCGCATAGTTGCTCCAGGTGAAGACCGCGCCCGGCGTCGTCGCGGCTGGGGATGCCCGGCGGTCGAAGTCCAGCGTCTTCGTCTCCCGCGTCCAGCGCCCGCCCAACGTCAGCTTGAGCGCGTCGGTGAAGCGGAAGGTCGTGCTGCCGAACACCGCGGCGCTTTCGGCCTTGTGCCGATAGGCCGTGTCGCTGAAGGCGAGGGCAGGGCCCGTGGGCGTGATCGCCTGAGCCGGCACCGCGTTCTGCGGCAGCGTGGCGGAGAAGGCGTTCGACCGGATCTTCTCGTTGAAATAGAAGGCGCCGACGATCCAGCTCAGCCGGTCCTCGCCGGAAGACGCCAGCCGCAATTCCTGCGTCCACTGGCTGGAACGCGCCTGGGTATAGCTGCGCGAGATTTCCAGCGGCGTATAGTCGGTGTCGCCCGCGCCGCGCGTGGTGAACCGCTCATAGCCCGCGATCCACGTCAGCGCCGCGTTGCCCAGATCCCAGTCGACATGCAGCGACCCGCCGAACTGCTTGTTGCGGCTATATTCGGGCGCGTTGGTGCTGATGTCGTTGATGTCGGTCGACGGCGCATAGCGGTTGCGGACCTCGCCGCTGGGGAGGTAGCTGGCCGTCGTCCAATAGGTGCCGTTGGTGTCGTAGTCGCGATAATGGACGCTGAGCAGCGCCTGCAGATTGTCGGTCGGCTTGGCCAGCAACTGGCCGCGGATCACATTGTCCTTGATCTCGTTCGACTTGTTGCCGGTATAGAGATTGTCGAACCGCCCGCCGCGATCGTCGAAGCGAAAGGACACGCGCGCCGCCAGCTTGTCGTCGACCAAAGTCGTGCCGATGCCGCCTTCCGCGATCTTGTTGTCGAAGCTGCCATATTCCAGCTTCACATAATTGTCGTCCTGGCCGTTCAGCGAGGGACGCTTGGAGATGATGTTGACCGCGCCTCCGGTGGTGTTCTTGCCCCAGAGTGTGCCCTGCGGGCCGCGCAGCACTTCCACCCGCTCCAGGTCGAACAGCGGCAGGCCGGTGGCGCTGCTGTTGCTGATATAGACGTCGTCCAGATAGAAGCCGACCGGATTGGCGAGATCGAGCTGCTGCTGGCCGGCGCCGACGCCGCGAATCCACCAGCGCGGGCGGCCATGCTGCTGCGTGCCGGCGGAGGCGTTGGGAACATAGTTCAGCACCTCATTGGCCGACCGGCCGAGGCCGCCGACGCTGAACAGATCCTTGTCGAAGGCGGTGACGGCCACCGGGACGTCCTGCAACCGTTCCTCGCGGCGCTGGGCGGTGACGACGATGCCTGCTCCGGCGTCCGCATCCGCCACTTCGGCCGGGACGGCGGGCGTTTCTTCGGCATGGGCGCCGGTCACATATGCCGCTGCAAGCAAGGCCAGGGCACTTGCGCCAAGGGCATGGCGGAACCGTGGTGAAAGACTGATTGTGGACAAGGAGATTCCCCCATTGGTTGAAACATGTCCGCATTGCGCGGATCGGACGGGGGGACCGAAGCAAAGCCTATGCCACTTTCATAAGGCGCTGAATTTGAATTAGATTATTTCTTACTCCTTCAATGGATGGTTGAAATCGCGCAGCGGAACAGGCCATGCTGCTATCTCCGCAACAGCATGGCCGGTGCTCAGACGAGAAGGATATAGGCGGCCCCGATGCCCGCGCAGGCGCCCAGGACGGGCAGCACGCCGATCTTGAACCGGAACACCGCAATCACCGCGCCCACTGACAGCAGCACGGCGGGAATATTGACGCTGGACAGCATGGGCAGGTCGATCCCGCCAATCCGCTGGACCTGCCGGAAGAGCGTATGAATGGCGAACCAGATGGCGAGGTTCAGGATTACGCCCACCACGGCCGCCGTGATCGCCGTCAGCGCCGCCGACAGCGCCGGGTTGCCGCGCAGACGTTCGATGAAGGGCGCGCCGGCGAAGATCCACAGGAAGCAGGGAACGAACGTCACCCAGGTGGTGAGGATCGCGCCCAGCGTTGCGGCAACCAGCGGGTGCAGCATGCCGGAGTCCCGAAACGCTGCCAGGAAACCCACGAACTGCGTCACCATGATCAGCGGCCCCGGCGTCGTTTCCGCCATGCCCAGCCCGTCCAGCATTTCGCCGGGTTGGAGCCAGCCGAAGGTGCCCACCGCCTCCTGCGCGACATAGGCGAGTACGGCATAGGCGCCGCCGAAGGTGACGACCGCCATCTGGCTGAAGAAACTGGCGATATGGGTGAATATATTATCCGGCCCCAGCGTCAGGAACAGGGCCAGCACCGGCCCCAGCCACAGCAGCAGAAACAGCGCCGAGATACGCAGCGACCAGCCGAGATGGGGGCGGGCGTGGTCGGGCAACTGCTCGCCCAGCGCCGTGTCGCGATCATGGATGACATGGCCGCCCGCCGGGCCATGACCGCCCCCACCCTGAAACACCGCCAGACCGCTGCGTCCTCCGATGAAGCCGATGAGGCCCGCCGCCAGTACGATCAGCGGGAACGGCGCGCCCAGGAAGAAGATCGCCACGAACGCCGCGGCGGCGATCCCGCGCATCGCATCGTTCTTCAATGCCCGCGATCCGACCCGGACCACCGCCTGCATCACGATGGCCAGCACCGCCGCCTTCAGGCCGAAGAACAGCCCTTCGATGATCGGCACATGGCCCAGCAACACATAGATGTAACTAAGGCCCAATATGGCGAGAAAACCCGGCAGCACGAACAATATGCCCGCGATCATCCCGCCCTTCGTCTTGTGCAGGAGCCAGCCGATATAGATGGCTAGCTGCTGCGCCTCCGGCCCTGGCAGCAACATGCAATAGTTGAGCGCATGGAGGAACCGCTCTTCCCCGATCCAGCGCTTTTCCTCGACCAATAGCCGGTGCATCACGGCGATCTGTCCCGCCGGTCCGCCAAAGCTGAGCGCCGCGATCCGCGCCCACAGGCGCGTCGCTTCGCCCAAGGAAATGCCGTGATGCCCGTCGTAAGACGGGACCGCGGGGGTGGAGGATGCGCTTGCCGTCATCGATCCGTCCTTCTGTTGCTGAAAAAGGCATGGAACTGGTTGAGCGCATCGCTCGCCATGGCGATGCGCTGGAGGTCGTCGTCGGTCGAGGCGCAGATGCCGGACAATATGGCGCCCAGGCCCGGGGTTTCCGGGCGTGCGAACCTGCCGTCCGCGATGTCGAGGTCATGGATGATCTCACCGATTGCGACCAGGGCCGGGTCGTCCAGAAGGCCGGCGCGCAGCAGCAAGGTTTCGAAGCTGCACCGGTCGCCTTCATGGGTGAATTCGGCATCGGCCATGTCGAAGCGCAATTCACCCTCCGCCGGATCGTAACGGCGGCTGTCGACGAATTTGAAGCGAGCCTCCGGGTCGATGAAGCGGCGGATCAGCCATGCGCAGGCGATGCGATCGACATGGACGCCGCTGCGCGTCACCCAGGTCCGGTTGGTAAGATCGGTCGCTTCGGTTGCGGCGGCCGGATCGGTGCGGCTGACGTCCGGATGCTGGTAGCGTTGCCGATCCAGTTCCGCGAGCGCAGCTTCGGCCTGCTGCCGCCCCGGCGCGCCGAAGAAGTCGAGCCGCCCGACATCCTCCAGCCGCTTCTGCAGCCGGGCGATGTCCGTTCCGCTGGCGGGCCCTGTTTCCAGCAGGCGGCGGGCAGCCTGGGCGATCTCCTCATAATCCGTGCGCCGCGCTGCATCGAACAGGGCGCGGACGTCGCCGTCGGACAGGCCGGCCAGCAATCGCGCTTCGATCAGCGTCGCTTCGCCGCCATTGTCGACGATCTCCGCCATAAGGCTGTTGAAGGCGGCGGCGCTTTCCCCCGAACAAGGAAGCACATGGACTGCATTTTTGAGCGGCACCGCGCCGATGGCTTGCAGGCGGCGCCAGATCTTCACCCGCAGATAAGGCGGCTTGGCGGGAAGTTGATGCAGCAATGCGAGCCATGGGGTGGCGTCGGTCATGGTCATGATGCATATGTATCAATGAAGATGATTCGAAGAAACAGGAATATCAATGATCCGGACTTCTCCCTTGGCGATGGCAAGCGCGGCGGCAATCGCCTTCGTCGGAGCGCGGCCTGCTCATGCGCAGGATGACGGTCTTGCCTTAAACGGCAGCGTGCGCCTGCGGGTCGAGGAGATTGAGGGGCAGGTCCGCGCAGGGTTCGACCGCAAGGACAGCCTGTTCAACATCCGCACACAGCTCATGGCCGAATACCGTTCGGGCGCGTTCAGGGCCGGGGCGGAGCTGTTCGACAGCAGGGCCTATGGCGCCGACGCGGGCACGCCGATCTCCACCAATGAAATCAATGCGATGGAGCTCGTTCAGGCCTATGTCGCGGGGGACATCGATGAACCGCTGGGCAAGGGCAGCAAGCTTGGCCTGATGGCCGGGCGATTCATGTTGAACCTGGGTTCCCGCCGGCTCGTCGCTGCGGACGATTATCGCAACACCACCAATGGCTATACCGGCCTGCGGGCCGACCTGACCGCGCCGCACGGGGTGAAGGCGGTCTTCATCTATACCCTGCCGCAGCAGCGGCGGCCGGACGATGCGGAGGGTGTCCGCAACAAGCGGGTGAGGTTCGATCATGAGGGCTTCGATCTGGTGCTGTGGGGCGGCATCGTCAGCAAGGCCAAGGCGATCGGCCCGGCCATGGCGGAACTCACCTATTTCCACCTGGGCGAACGGGACGAACCGGGGCGGCCGACGCGGGACAGGTCGCTCGACACATTCGGTGGACGCATCATCAGCGAACCGGAAACGGGACGGTTCGACTATGAGGTCGAGGCCTTTTACCAGACGGGCAGCGTCAGCGCGTCTCTCGCGCCCGGCGCGGCACGCCAGTCCGTCGCCGCCAGCTTCCTGCACGTCGATGCCGGCTACAGCTTCAGCGGACCCTGGAAGCCCCGCCTGTCGCTGGAATTCGACCGGGCGAGCGGAGACGGGCGGGGAGGGCGCCAGGGCCGCTTCGACACGCTGTTCGGCATGCGCCGGGCGGACCTTGCCCCGGCGGGTCTGTACAATGCCCTGGCGCGGACCAATATCGTGACGCCCGGCATCAGGCTGGAGGCGACACCCGACAAGCGGTGGGACTGGTTCGCGACCTATCGCGCCTTGTGGCTGGCGTCGCGGACGGATGCCTTTTCCTCCACGGGGGTGCGGGACGCCAGCGGTCGGTCGGGCAGCTTCGCGGGCCATCAGGTGGAAGGGCGGGTCCGCTACTGGATCGTTCCGTCGCGGCTGCGGTTCGAATTCGACGGGCTGCTGCTGGCCAAGGGGCGGTTCCTGCGGGACGCGCCCAATGCGACGGCAGGGAAGTGGACGCGCTATACCTCCTTCAACCTGACCGCGAGTTTTTAGGCTCCGGCCTTTGGCGGCATGTGCTGAAGCATGCCTCGCCTCCATTCCCGCGGACAGGTTGCATCTTTTAAAGGATTGCCCGCCCGGTCAGGCTGACGGCGGCCGCCACCAGCGCGGCGAAGAGTGGCAGGGCCGCCCTGACGCCGCCATGGCCCCAGCCAATGACCATGGTCATCATTGCCTTGGCAAGGGTGTTGGCAAGGACGGCACTGCCCAGGATCAGCCCTGCGACATGATCGTCGAGCAGGTCGGGTGGCAGCCCGGCCATGGTCATGACCGCCGCGTCGACGTCCGATATGCCGGTCAGCGTCAGCACGACCGCCATGCCCTGCTGTCCGAAACGCACGAGCGCCCACCGGGCGGCGAGCGACAATCCCGCCACCAGCGCCGCCAGCATGAGCGCCGGCCCGAAGCCGAGCGGGTTGGAAAGCCCCATGCCGTTTCCCGCTCCGCCATGCCGACGCCAGGCCACCAGCGCGAAAGCCACGGCGACAAGCGTTGCGGGCGCCATGGTCAGGGCTAGCGTGGGCAGCGCGCGCGGAATGAGGACGAGTGCCACCAGTTGGACACGCACGAACATGACGATGGACGCTACCGCTATGCCGGCCGACAACAGGGACCGCGCGCCCGGCTCATCGCGCAGCCGGCGAGCATAGTCGGCGGTCACCGCCGTGGAGGAGACGATGGCCCCCGTCAGCGCCACCAGCAATATGCCCCGGTCTTGGCCGAAGCGGCGCGACACCGCATAGCCCGCGAAGGACAGGCCCATCACGAACACGACGACCATCCAGATGTTCCGGGGGTTCCAGGCGTCATAGGGGCCATAGGCGGCATCGGGCAGCAGCGGCAGGATGATGAGCGCGACCAGCAGGAAGCGCGAGACGCTTTCTATCTCGCTCTCGTCCATGCCCCGCAGCATGGCGTGCATCGATTGCCTTGCGCTCAATATCGCGAAGGTCGCCGCGCCGATGGCCAAACCCAGCGCAGGCGCGATCCGCGTGGCGCAGAAACTTGCGCCGAAGGTCAGCAGCCCGGCGAGCGTTGTGGTGGCAGACAGATGCTCCTGATCGGCGCTGCGCGAATAGCCGACGGTCAATATGGCCGCGACTCCCATGCCCAGCGTGGCCGCGACGATGTCGGGCGCCAATCCTCCCATCCCGCCCAGCAGGCCGATAAGGCCGAAGGTCCGAAATCCCGCTACCCGGCGGCCCTTGCCGAGTTCCCGCTGGGTCCAGCCGCGCTCAAGCCCCACCAGCAATCCGATGGCGATGGAGGCGATCATCGCCAGATAGGGCTGGCCGATGTCGGGCATGCGTCAGGCGATCCGGGGTGGAACGATCACCGCCGCGCCTTTCACCCTGCCGGTCCGCAGGCGGCGGAGCGCTTCGCCCGCATCGTCCAGCGGAAAGCTTTCCGTCACGATGCGCAGGTCGGTCCGGCCTGCCATTTCGAAGAAGGAGATGCCGTCCTCCCGCGTCAGATTGGCGACGGAGAGCAGCATCCTCTCTTCCCACAGATCCGCATAGGGGAAGGTGGGGATGTCGCTCATATGGATGCCCGCGCACACGACCCTGCCGCCCTTGCGAACGGCCCGCAGTGCGAGGGGCACCAGATCGCCCACGGGTGCGAAGATCAGGGCGGCGTCAAGGGGCGCCGGCGGAAGCTGCGACGAGCCGCCCGCCCAGGCGCAGCCAAGCGACCGCGCGAAAGCCTGTCCTTCCTCATCGTCATCCCGGGTGAAGGCGTGGACGGTGCGTCCTTGCGCCTGCGCGACCTGTGCCAGGATATGCGCCGCCGCGCCGAAGCCATAGAGCCCGATGGTCGGCGCATCGCCCGCAAGCCGCAACGCGCGCCAGCCGATCAGGCCGGCGCAGAGCAGTGGGGCGGCCTCCACATCGGAAAAGCGGTCTGGCAGGACGAAGCAGTAGCGGGCATCCGCGATCGCATGGGTGGCATAGCCGCCATCCCGGGTCGCCCCGGTGAACAGGGGCGCGTCGCAGAGATTTTCCCGGTCCGTCCGGCAATAGGCGCATTGGCCGCATGTATGCCCCAGCCAGGGAATGCCCACCCGCTGGCCAGGGGCGAAGCCGTCCACCTGCGGCCCGACGACGGCGACACGGCCGACGATCTCATGTCCCGCTATGATCGGATAATGGGCCGGGATCTCACCGTCCAGCACATGCAGGTCGGTCCGGCACACGCCGCAGGCGGTGACTTCGACCAGCAGTTCCCCAATACCCGGTTCGGGCACGGCGCGGGTGACTTTACGCAGCGGTCGGCCTGGGGCATCGATCTGGATCGCGACCATCTGTTGCATGGAAAGCCTCCCTTGCGCCTTCTTCGTCACCCATAGATCATATCATGACCGAAGGAGTCCGTAGTTATCCTGATGGACGCGCAGACGCCGCCCGTCGAGATTTCTGCCGATCCAGCCATGGCGTCTACAGTCGTGGGCCGCGGCATCGTCGCGCAAGGTCGAGGGAACGGGATCTGATGTCTGCTGTCGAACCGGATCGGAAGAACATCGTGCCGCAAACGGACGCGCCGGCCATCGTCTGGACCTGTCCCATGCATCCGGAAGTGCGGCGGGACCATCCCGGCGCCTGCCCGTTCTGCGGCATGGCGCTGGAGCCTGAGGTTCCCGTTGCCCAGGCGGGCGACGGCGCCGAACTGACCGACATGACCCGCCGTTTCCGCATCAGCCTGCTGCTGGCCATTCCGGTGTTCGTGCTTGAAATGGGCGGGCACCTCTTTCCGCCGCTCCATCACCTGGTGTCCGACCGCCTTTCCATCTGGTTGCAGCTCCTGCTTGCCACGCCGGTGGTGCTGTGGGGCGGCCAGCCCTTTTTCGAAAAGGGATGGCGGTCGCTGCGGACGCGCAAGCTCAACATGTTCACGCTGATCGCGATGGGCACTGGCGTGGCATGGGCCTATAGCATGGTGGGGGCGCTGGCGCCGGGCCTGTTTCCCGAGGCCTTCCGGGAGAAGGGGACCGTTCCGGTCTATTTCGAAGCGGCAGCGGTGATCACCGTGCTGGTGCTGCTTGGCCAATGCCTGGAATTGCGGGCGCGGGAGCGTACTTCCGGTGCGATCAGGGCGCTGCTCGACCTGGCGCCGAAGACGGCCAGGCGTCTGCGCGCGGACGGCAGCGAAGAGGAGATGGCGGTGGATCGGGTCATGCCCGGCGACCGGCTGCGCATCCGCCCTGGTGAGAAGGTGCCGGTCGACGCTCTGGTCGAGGAAGGCAGTTCCGCCATCGATGAATCCATGGTGACCGGCGAATCCATGCCCGTCACCAAGACTGCCGGTGATCATGTGATCGGCGGCACGCTCAACCGCAGCGGCCAGCTTGTCGTCCGGGCGGAGAAGGTCGGTCGGGACACCATGCTCGCCCGCATCGTGCGGATGGTCGCGGATGCACAGCGATCCCGCGCGCCGATCCAGCGCCTGGCGGACCAGGTGGCAGGATGGTTCGTTCCTGCCGTGCTGTTGATCGCTGCGGTCGCCTTTGTCGCCTGGGCGATCTGGGGGCCGGAGCCGCGCTTCGCCCATGGCCTGATCGTCGCGGTGGCCGTGCTGATCATCGCCTGCCCCTGCGCCCTTGGACTGGCCACGCCCATGTCGATCATGGTGGGCATCGGTCGCGGCGCGGGGCTGGGCGTGCTGATCAAGAATGCCGAAGCGTTGGAACGGATGGAAAAGGTCGACATGCTGGTCGTCGACAAGACCGGCACACTTACGGAGGGCAAGCCGTCGCTCACCGGCATCGTCGCGGCTCCAGGCTTTGAAGAGGATGCGCTGCTTCGGTTCGCCGCCGGGGTGGAGCGGGCGTCCGAGCACCCCCTGGCGCAGGCGATCGTCATTGCCGCGGAGGCGCGGGGATTGGCGCCGCCGCAGGTGGAACAGTTCGATTCCCCCACGGGCAAGGGGGCGGTCGGCATGGTCGAGGGCAAGCGGATATTGCTCGGCAATGCCCGCTTCCTCGAAGAATATGGCGTTTCGGCGGAAGCATTGGCCGGGCAGGCCGATGCCCTGCGCCATGACGGCGCGACCGCCATTTTCATCGGCGTCGACGGGACTGTCGCGGGCATCTTCGCGATTGCCGACGCGGTGAAGCGGACGACGGCGGAGGCGCTGGCTGCGCTGCGGGGGAAGGGCGTCGCCGTCGTGATGCTGACCGGCGATAATCGCACCACGGCGCAGGCGGTCGCCCGGCGGCTGGGGATCGATCAGGTGGAGGCAGAGGTTCTGCCGGACCAGAAAAGCGCCGTGGTCGCCCGGCTCAGGAGCGAGGGCCATGTCGTCGCGATGGCGGGGGACGGCGTGAACGATGCTCCGGCACTGGCGGCCGCCGATGTCGGGATCGCCATGGGTTCGGGCACCGATGTGGCGATCGAAAGCGCCGGAGTGACGCTGCTTCAGGGCGACCTTACCGGCATAGTCCGCGCACGGGCGCTCAGTCAGGCGACCATGTCGAACATCCGCCAGAACCTGTTCTTCGCCTTCATCTACAACGCCGCTGGCGTGCCGATTGCCGCAGGTCTGCTCTATCCTCTGTTCGGCATCCTGCTGTCCCCCGTGATCGCGGCTGCGGCTATGGCTCTGTCGTCGGTCAGCGTCATCGGCAATGCGCTGCGCCTGAACAGGGTGAGGCTTTAGAAGGGGCAGGACGCATTTCCCAGCGCAAGGCAGGATGCGGCGGACAGCGGCGCATGAAAATTCGTTGCGGAATGAGAATTACTCATTTGTCCCTGGCGGATTTCCACCATCATTTCGTTTCACAAGAAAACTGAGAAATCGGCTGGGCGCAGCGATGCGTCCGGCCTGTCCGTCATGTGGAGAGATGTCGCACTGCGCCCCGTGCGCGGTGCATGCCTGATCGGCCCATAACTGCCCGAAAAGGGCCGAAAGGGAGCCATTTATGCAAAAGTTCTTGTCCGTCCGTCGTGCCGCATTGCTGCTTTCCTGTTGTGTCGGTCTTGTCTCATCCCATGCCTGGGCGCAGGAGCCCGATGCGGAAGACGATGCCGGCACAATCACCGTCACCGGCCGCCGCATTTCCCAGTCATCGGAAGCGATCGGTGAGGATAAGGTGAGCAATGTGGTGGCGGTCACGCGTGAGGCCTTGCTGTCGGCGCCCTCCGGTATTTCGGGCTTGAAGATGCTTGAGCAACTGCCCGGCTTCAACGTGCAGACCGACGGCGCTCTCGGCCTCTACGAGTTCGGCAACAGCGTCCAGACCCGTGCCTTCAACCTCGATCAGATCGGTTTCGTGGTGGACGGCATTCCCACGGGACGCAGCGACGCCTTCGGCGGCAGCCCGGTTTTCCGCTATGTCGACAATGAGAATCTGGGCGTTGTGGAAGCCGCCATCGGCGCAGGCGACGTCGGCTTGCCCAGCTATTCGACATTGGGCCCTGTCGTCCAATATAACAGCATCGCGCCGCAGGACGAGATGGGCCTGTTCGTTTCCCAAAGCTTCGGCGACTTCGACATGAAGCGCACCTTCATCCGCGCGAGCACTGGGCGGGTGGGGCCGTTCAAGGCCTATGTCAGCCGCACGAAGCTGGACAGCGACCTGTGGCGCGGCCCCGGATCGGTCGACCGCGAACATTGGGAGGCGCAGGTCCATGCCGACCTCGGCGGCGATAGCTGGGCGCGGTTCAAATTCGTGTCGAACGACTTCTTCGACTATGACTCGCCTACCATTTCGCGGGGCCAATATAATTGCACTGTGAAGAGCGTGGTCGGCGCCTGCGGTCGTGACTTCGCCTATATCGAAAATGTGCCCAATACGACCCCCGGCTTTGCGCCGACAGTGCCGGGTGTCTATTACTCCAACTCCAACTATGCCCAAGTTTACAACCTTGCCATCAATGTGCGTAAGGACAAGCTTTATGGCGCTACTTTCCATGCCGGTATTGCAGAAGGCGTCTGGGCGGAATCGACGCTCTATTGGGAAGACAAGGGCGGCTATGGCGTGTCGCCCGATACCTATGCCAATTCGCTTAGCCGCTATAATGGCCAGGCCGCCGTCGGCCTGCCTGTGGTAGCTCCGCGGGGCGTCGAGTTCGGCCGTTCAGGCGTAGGCGGCGACCGCTACGGCATCACGTCCAAGCTGCATTGGGAAATGGGGGTCAACACGATCGAGGCTGGCGTCTGGGCAGAGACCGATAAATATCATCGCACCCAAGCCCGTTATAATACGGTCAACGGTGCTCCCGACGGTGCGCCTCTGCTGAACGAACTGGTCTATCTGCGCCGTGACTATCGGTCGCAGCGCGATACGCTACAGGTCTTCCTGAAGGATACGCTCAAGCTGGCAGATGAGGCGCTGGTGCTCGACTTGGGCTTCAAGGGGCTGATGCTTGACTATAGCTACCGTGGCTATCGCGATTTCGACGATTATTATCGCACCGTCAGTGGGCGTTTCGTCCCAGGCTATGGCGTCAGCTACAACAATGCCCATTACAAGGATATGTTCCTGCCGATGGCCGGTGTGCTCTATAAGCTGGATGGGCGCACGCAGCTCTTCGCATCCTACGCGGAAAACATGGCCCTGCCCAAGGGAATGGACGATATTTATTCCGTCATCCGCCCGCTTGGGGCCCTGGTCCCGCAGCCCGCTCCGGAACGTTCGACCAACATGGAATTCGGCATCCGCACTAATCAGGGCCAGCTTTACGCCTCGCTTGCGGGCTTCTACACGAAGTTCAAGAACCGCATCCAATCGATCACCACGATCCTGCCGGGCAGCGGCGGTGCGGCCACAGAAACCTTCTTCCAGAATGTTGGCCGCGTTCGTGCATATGGCCTGGAGTTCAGTGGCACCTACAAGCCCGCTTTCCTTGATGGTCTTGCCTATGGGAATCTCAACGTCACCTACAACAATGCCAAGTTCAAGGATGACATTCCGGCTGCCACGCCGATCCTGATCGCTGATAAATATATCCCCGACAGCGCAAAATGGATCGTCAGCGGCGGCGTGACGGTTGAGCCGGCAAGCTGGTTGGTCGCCAACATATCCGGCAAATATACCTCTCGTCGCTGGTCGACATTTACCAATGCGGCCGGATCTAGCATACCGGGCTTCACCGTATTCAACGCCTATGTCGACATCGGCGACGGCTGGAGCTTCGGCCCGCTCAAGAGCATCAAGGCACGGCTCAACGTCGATAATATCTTCGATAAAGACAGATTGTCCTTTATCTCCTCTTCCGTGACGGGCGACGGTTTCTTCCGGCCATTGTCCCCACGCACTTTCCAGTTCACCATTTCGGGCGAGATTTGATGCGGAAAAGGATGATGGCGGGGGCGGCGCTGGTGGCGCTGCTCCCCATTGCGGTGCAGGCGCAGGAGGTGCCGAAGAAGGTCTATCAGCTTCACCAGAAAATGCTGACGCTCGACAGTCATCTCGATACGCCTGCCTCGCTCGACCTGCCGGGCTGGTCGATCGAGGAGGAGCATGGGGTTCATAGCGACTATACCCAGGTCGACCTGCCGCGCATGAAGAAGGGCGGCCTCGACGGCGGTTTCTGGGCGATCTACACGCCGCAGGGACCGTTGACGGAGGAAGGGTTCCGCAAATCGCGCGACTTTGCGCTGCTGCGCGGGGTCTCGATCCGCGAGATGGTCGCGGCGGACCCGGCGAATTTCACGCTGGCGCTGGAGGCCAAGGATGCCGCGCCTATTGCGGCGTCCGGCAAGCGGGTCGTCTTCATGTCCATCGAAAACGCCTACCCGCTGGGCGAGGACGTGTCGCTGCTCAAGACCTTCTACGACATGGGCGTTCGCGTGTCGGGCTTCGCTCATTTCGCGCATAACCAGTTCGCGGACAGTTCGACCGATCCGTCGAAGAAGCCGCGCTATGGGGGCCTCAGCCCGCTGGGCAAGGAACTGCTGAAGGAGATGAACCGCCTCGGCATCGTCCCGGATGCGTCGCACAGCAGCGATCAGGTGCTGGACGATCTGCTGGCGCTTTCCACCTCGCCGGTGCTGCTGACCCATTCCGGGTGCAAGGCGATTTACGACCATCCGCGCAACATCGACGATGAACATCTGAAGGCGCTGGCCGCAAAGGGCGGGGTGATCCAGATGAACGCCTATGGCGCCTATCTGCGCGCATCCAAGCCCAACCCGCAGCGGCAGGAAGCGCTGAAGGCGCTGTTCGGCCAGTTGCGCGAGGATGCCAAGCTGTCGCCCGAAAAGCGCGCCGAACTGCTGGCGAAGCGGCAGGAGATCGACCGGCTCTATCCGGAGACGGACCGGGCGACCTTCGACGATTTCATGGCGCACATGCTCCATGCGTTGAAGGTGGTGGGGCCGGACCATGTCGGCATCGGGCTGGACTGGGATGGCGGCGGCGGCGTCGTCGGGCTGGAGGATGTGGTCGACCTGCCCCGGATCACCGCCGCCCTGCTCAAGGCGGGCTATAGCGAGGCGGACGTCCAGAAGATCTGGTCCGGCAATGTCCTGAGGGTGCTCGCCGCGGCCGAAGCAGCCAAGGCGCCCTAGAGCCAATGGACATTCAGAAGATGACGAGCCGAAAATGGTCGTTTTTCGTGACCCGAAGCGCAGCCTACTCCAAGTAGGTGAGCACCGGAAGCACGGAAAAGCGTCATTTGCAGGCCGTCAGGGCTGAATGTCGATTGGCTCTAAGGCATTGCCGCAACAGGGGCGGCTCTGACGGCCGCCCCTGTCGTGCATCGATCACGCCGGCGCAGAGCGATGGATCGCAAGATTGCGATCACCTGTCGTCGGTCCGGAGGACATAGCCGTTCGCTGTTTTGTCGGCAGGGGCCTGAAGCTGGGCTGCCCTGGATGCCGTCACGGCGCCGACGAAGACATATCCGATGCCGCGGGCGGAACGCAGCGGCAGGGACCGTCCGGTTTCGCGCTCGACCTTGGCGCGCAGCTTGGAGATCAGGACGTCCAGCGCCCGCATGTTTCCGGCGCTTCTGCGGGCATGAAGATGTTGCGCGAGCTGTTCGCGGGGCTGTTCGATGCCGGGATTGTGCATCAGCCGGCTGAGCACGGCGAATTCGGACGTCGACAGGTTTATGCCTTCGTCACTGGGCGCGATGAGGCGCCAGTGCACATGGTCGAGCGTCCAACTGTCATTTTCCTCATCCACACGGGGCGAATGCCGTCCGGCTGCCGCAAAACGCGACATGTTGCGGAGGATGGCCAGCAGTTCGGCCATGTCGAGCGGTTTGGCCAGGACGTGATCGGCTCCCAGTGACAGGGCGAGAAGACGATCGTCCCTGGCCGTCCGCTCGGAAAGAAGGATGATGCCCACCGGCGTCGCGGCGCGGAGAGATTGTATGAGCGAGAGCGTCCGGCTCCAGCCGTCATGATCGTCGACGATCGCCACGTCCACGGACGCCGCCGCCATCTGCGGCAAGATGCGGTCGCGGGTCATGTGATGCGACAGCGCGATCGAATGCGCTTCCAATTCCTCGCCGAGCACTTCTGCCAAAGTCGCATCCTGGGTGAAGCTGGCCACGGTCATGAGCGTTTCTCTGGATGGAGTGCTGCATGCCTCATCCTTGGCTAGAGTGAACGCGCGATGGTCGAAGCGCTTGTTCACGCGAAACTCCCTCCAAACTCCTTTTGGGCATCATGAAGGGAAAACCGGCATGTCTGTCCGATTTGTGATTTTGCATTGTTTTACAGCAAGTTTTGTCTTTCGCCTACGGGAAAAACCGCCACTCATTCCGCCTTGGCAGAGCTGTTGCGAGATGTGCGATCCTGGCTCCGCCATATTTTTGTTCGGTACTCGCGATGGCGTGTGTGCAGGTGTCAAACGCAACATTGCCGACGGCTACATTCCGAACTTGCCGTAAATGTAAGAGAAAATCTTGATTACCTGACCATCTCGCGAAAACTATAGTAAATAAATTGGAAAAATTGTTATAATATTTCAATATCGGATTTATATAAATAAAAAATGAATATGTGTAAGGCAATATATTGAATATAATGCCGAAAAATAAACATATGGTCAATTTTGTAAATAAAAAATAACAATAAGTAATATTAAGTAACATAAAAGTTTTTACTCAACTGTAGTGGAACTTTCTATTATCTTTGGAATTCGACCTTCTCTGCAAGGGAGGTAGTCCATGGACAAGCGCATCGACATCACCGTTCGTCAGACGGGTGCGACCCAAACCCACGTCGTTCAGCAACAAAATGCCGTGATCCAGGCCCAGGGCGGCTCAGCGATCAAGGTGACGGCTGCGCGCAGCGAGGTGACGGCGATGCAGCGTGAAGGGGATGATCTGATCCTGCATTTTGCCGACGGTACGGCGGTCCGGCTGGAGGGTTATTTCAATTGTCCGCCGGGAGACATTGCCGACCTTATTTTCCTCGAACCAGGCAATGGGCAGCAGTGGCTGACCGATCTGGGCAGCGAAGCCTGCTATCTGCCCACCGACACGACCACCGAAGCCCTGAGCTATTCCTTCGCCCCCGCAGGCGCTGCGGGGGGCCTGAGCGGCGGCCTGCTGGCGGGATTGGGGGCGGTGGCAGCCGGCATCGGCGTCGCGGCTGCCGCTGGCGGCGGCGGGGGTGGGTCGGATGGCGGGACGGCTGTGGATAGCACGCCCCCCGCAGCGCCGACCGTGGCGCCGACAAATGGCCGTAGCCTGTCGGGCTCTGCGGAAGCGGGTTCGACGGTGCGCATCGACGTCAATGGCGACGGCTCGGTCGATGCGACGGCCACCGCTGACAATGCCGGCCGGTGGAGCTATACGCCGGCCACGCCCATCGGCGATGGTGTGACGGTGCGGGTTACGGCAGTGGATGCGGCGGGCAATGCGTCGCCATCGACCAGCGTGACGGTGGACGCGGCCGCTCCGCCGGCGCCGGTGATCAATCCCAGCAACGGCACGGCGCTCGGCGGTACGGCTGAGGCAGGGGCCACGATCGGGCTGGATCTGGATGGCGACGGCGACGTCGATGCGACGACCACGGCCGATGCGTCCGGTAACTGGAACTATACGCCTTCGACGCCGATTCCAGATGGGACGACGGTGACGGCCGTTGCGACCGATGCGGTGGGAAACAGCTCCGCGCCTGCCAGCATCGACATTGACGCCGTGCCCCCCGCCGCTCCGCTCGTCGATCCGAGCAACGGGACCGAATTGACCGGAACGGCGGAGCCCGGCGCGACTGTCGGCATCGATAGCGATGGCGACGGCACTATCGACACGACGGTTCCTGTCGATGACCAAGGCAATTGGAGCCATGTGCCGGCGACACCCATTGCCGACGGCACGACGGTGGAGGTCGTTGCGACCGATCCGTCCGGCAACACATCGTCCCCTGCGACGGTCGTGGTCGACGCCACTGCGCCTGCGATCCCCGTGGTGGGCACTGTAGTCGACGATGCCGGCACGACGACCGGCCCTGTCGCCAATGGGGGCAGCACGGATGATACGACGCCGACGCTGTCGGGAAGCGGGGTAGAGGCGAGCGCCATCGTCTCTGTCTATGACGGCGGCGCCTTGCTTGGGACAGTCGTTGCAGACACCTCCGGCAACTGGAACTTCACGCCCACCACGCCACTGTTGGAAGGGACGCACAGCTTCACCGTCACGGCGACGGATGGGACGGGCAATGTCAGCGCGGCGTCCGCCGCCTATGTCCTGACCGTCGACACCAGCGCCCCGGCTGCGCCGCTGCTCGCGCCTACCGACGGGACGACGGTTTCGGGCTCGGCGGAGGCCGGGGCGACCATCGATCTCGACACGGATGGCGACGGCCTGTCCGATGCGACGACGGTCGCGGATGCATCGGGTGACTGGAGCATCACCTTGGCTTCGCCGCTGGCGAACGGTACGGTGATCAGCGCCATCGCCACGGATGCGGCTGGCAACAGCTCCACGCCCGATACGGTGACTGTCGATACCGGACTCGACACTACGCCCCCCGCCATTCCGACCATCGGCGCCGTAGCCGACGATGTCGGCGCGATCCTTGGCGCTGTCGCCAATGGCGGCAGCACGGATGACATGACGCCAACGCTGTCCGGAACCGGCGTCGAAGCGAATGCCATCGTCTCCGTTTACGACGGCGGCACGCTGCTGGGTACGGCCGCGGTGGACGGTTCGGGCAACTGGAACTTCACCCCCACCGCGCCGCTGGGTGAGGGAACGCATAGCCTGACCGTCACAGCAACCGACGCGGCGGGCAATGTCAGCGCGGCATCGGCTGCCTATGTCCTGACCGTCGATACCAGTGCTCCGGCAACGCCTGTGCTTGCCCCGACCGACGGCACGACAATATCGGGCACTGCGGAGGCTGGAGCGACCATCGCTCTGGATACCGACGGTGACGGCATATCCGACGAGACGACGACGGTGGGCGCATCGGGCGATTGGAGCATTACCCTGGCATCGCCGCTCGCAAATGGAACGGTGGTGACCGCCATCGCTACCGATGCGGCAGGCAACAGTTCCACCCCCGATACGGTGACCGTCGATACAGGTCTGGATACGACTCCTCCAGCCATTCCCGGAATTGGCGGCGTAGCCGATGATGTCGGCGCGATCCTGGGCCCCATCGCCAATGGCGGCAGCACGGATGACACGGTTCCGACCCTCTCGGGAACGGGCGTGGAGGCGAATGCCATTGTCTCCGTCTACGACGGCAGCACCTTGCTGGGTACGACGAGCGCGGACGGTTCGGGCAACTGGAGCTTCGCGCCCACCGCGCCGCTGGGCGAGGGGACGCACAGCTTCACCGTCACGGCGACCGACGCGGCAGGCAATGTCAGCGCGGCGTCTGCCGCCTATGTGCTGACCGTCGACACCAGCGCTCCGGCCGCGCCGATTCTGGCCCCCTCCGACGGAACCACGCTATCGGGTATCGCGGAAGCCGGCGCGATCATCGACCTCGACACCGATGGCGATGGCGTGTTCGATGAGACCACGACCGCGGACGCCTCGGGCGATTGGAGCATCACCCTGGCTTCCCCGCTGGCGAATGGAACGGTCGTCAACGCGATTGCGACCGATGCCGCGGGCAATAGCTCGCTTGCCGGTGCAGTGACCGTCAATACCGGCCTCGACACCACGCCGCCTGCGGTGCCGTCGATAGCGGCGGTGGCCGACGATGCCGGGTCGATCCTCGGCCCTGTCGCCCATGGCGGGATCACGGACGATGCGACGCCTACCCTGTCGGGACTCGGGGTCGAGGCGAATGCCATTATTTCGGTCTATGACGGCAGCACCCTGCTGGGCACGGCGATGGCGGACGCTTTGGGCAATTGGAGCTTCACGCCGACCACGCCGCTGGGTGCGGGTTCGCACAGCTTCACCGTCACGGCGACCGAC
>NZ_LXYF01000052.1:0-145203 GCF_002894065.1 Sphingobium sp. SA916 | reverse complement strand
GAGCCGGGCCTGGCGCAACTGTCCGCGCGGGAGCGGTTCGACGGCGCGATCCGCGCCGCGGGGCCGGGTCTGGCCGATGTGCTGTGGCGGGTGGCCTGCGCGGGCGAGGGGTTGAGCGCGGCGGAAAAGGCGCTGGGCTGGCCGACCCGGGCGGGCAAGCTGGTGCTGACGCTGGCGCTGGACCGCGTCGCCGCCTGGTATCGGGTGGGAGAGGCGGGGTGATGGCCGGGACCGCCGCGCGCTTTCCCGCCGCCGGCCCGATCCTCTCTTCGATCCCGGCCATTCACAACCAATTCAAGCAGCCGGCGTTATGCATGGCATGGATGCAGGATGAAGGAGAAAGGCGATGGCCTGGACCGGACGGAGGTTCCTCGCGGCGATCGGCCTTGCCGGTGCGCTGGCCCTGGGCGGCTGTGCTTATGACGATGGCTATTATGGCGGCGTGAGCGTGGGCAGCGGCTATTATGGCGGCGGCTATTATGATGACTATTGGGGTCCGGGCTATTATCGCCCGGGCTATTATGGCGGCTGGTATGACGGCTATTACTATCCGGGCAGCGGCTATTATGTGTACAACCGCAGCGGCCATCGCCAGCGTTGGAACGACGGCCAGCGCCGCTATTGGGAAGGACGCCGGGAGGCCCGCCGCGATGACGGCCGGCGCGGCAACTGGAACAATGGCGCACCGCGTCAGGGCTGGCGGGAGCGTTCCGGCGGCGATGGCAATCGGTGGAATGGAAATGGGCGGTGGAATGGAAATGGGCGGTGGAATGGAAATTGGCGGAACGCCCGACAGGGCAATCCCGCTGCGGGCGCGCAGGCGCCCGGGCCAGGAAGGGGACAAGGGGATATGACGACGCCACGGACCGAACGCAATTGGGGGACGCCGCGCACGCGGTCCGACGGCGGCGCGCGTTCCGGTGGCGGCGGCCGCTCCGGCCGTGAGGGCTGGCGGGGTCGGCGCGACTGATGCGGCCTGGGTCCGGCGCGGTTATCGCCCTGCTCCTGCTCGCGGCCTGCGATGGCCGGGAGGAGAGCGCGATCGACAATCTGGCCAATGGCGCCAATGCGGCGCAGGTCGAAAATAATGTCCGGGCGGAGGCGCAGGCGGTTCTGGAGCCGCTGAATCCTCCCGCGCCGGGCATGCCCGGCGGCCTGCCGGTCGACCCGCGGCCGGTGGTGGAGGAAGACTCCATCGATCCCAAGGGCGCGCAGGGCGCCGCCCAGGTGGTGCAGGGCTATTACGGCCTGCTGGAGGAAAAGCGCTATAATGACGCGCAGGACCTGTGGAACGACAACAGCGCCATGGGGGCGGAAGACGATGCGCGCTTCGCCGCCCGTTTCCGTGGGTTCAGCGAAATCCATGCCCAGGTGGGCGCGCCCGGCGCGATCGAGGGGGCGGCGGGATCGCTGTTCGTGACGGTGCCGGTGCAGGTCTATGGCCGTCTGGCCGCGAACGGCAAGCCCTGGTATCGGCTGCGGCAGGTGACGCTGCGGCGGGCCAATGACGTGCCCGGTTCCAGCGAGGCGGACCGCCGCTGGCATATAGAAAGCATCGGCCCCTATGAACCGCCTGCCGGCGAAGCGACGGAGACGGCGGGCAACGCCATCTCCGCCACGGACAATCCGATCAGGAAATAGTCGCCTTCAGGATCTTGCCGGGGGTCTTGGGCGGCTCGCCCTTGGGCAGGGCGTCGACATGCTCCATGCCGGAAGTGACTTCGCCCCAGACGGTGTACTGGCCGTCGAGGAAGGTGGCGTCGTCGAAGCAGATGAAGAACTGGCTGTTGGCGCTGTTCGGGTTCATCGCGCGGGCCATGGAGCAAACGCCCCGGACATGCGGTTCGCGGCTGAATTCGGCCTTGAGGTCGGGCAGCTTCGACCCGCCCATGCCGGTGCCGGTCGGATCGCCGCCCTGCGCCATGAAGCCGGGGATGACGCGGTGGAAGACCACGCCGTCGTAGAAGCCGTCCTGGGCGAGCTGCGTGATGCGCTCCACATGGCCGGGGGCGAGGTCAGGACGCAGCTTGATGACGACGTCGCCGCCGCTGTCGAGGGTGAGGGTCAGGGTGTCGTCGGCCATGAAAAATCCTCTCTTCGGGGAAAATTGGGGAGATGGACCATATAGAGCGTTAAGACGGGGATGGAAGCCATTGCAATTGTGACGGGCATGGGCAAAAGCAGCGAAATGTTACAGGAACCGGACAGTAGGGGACGCGATGAGCGAGCGAGCCGATACGGCCGAACCCCGGCCGGACGAATTTGAGGATGTTGCCGCCGAGCAGGTCGAATCCCGCCATGATGAGGATGACCGGCTGAAGGGCGAATTCGTCGACGCCGTTCTGGATGCGGTGGAGGCGGATGACAGGGAACGGGCGCGCGAACTGGTGTCGCCGCTGCACCCGGCCGACATTGCCGACCTTCTGGAACTCACCCCGTCCGAACGGCGCGGGGAGGTGGCGGCCGCGCTGGGCGACCTGGTCGGCGCGGAGGTTCTGTCCGAACTCAACGACTATGTGCGCGACGACCTGCTGGACGCGCTGCTGCCCGAACAGGTGGCGGAGTTCGCCGCCGAACTCGACACCGACGACGCCGTCGCCATCATCGAGGATATGGAGGAGGCCGACCAGCAGGCCGTCCTCGACGCGATGGAGCCGGAGGACCGCGCCGCCATCGAAAGCGCGCTTTCCTATCCCGAGGAGTCCGCCGGCCGCCTGATGCAGCGCGACCTGGTCGCGGTGCCGGAGCATATGACGGTCGGGCAGGTGATCGACTATCTGCGCGACAATCGCGACCTGACGACCGATTTCTGGGAAATCTTCGTCGTGGACGAAGCGCACAAGCCGATCGGCACCTGCCAATTGAGCTGGGTGCTGACCTGCCCGCGCAGCGTCGCCATGGCGGACCTGATGAAGCGCGAACAGACCCTGATCCCGGTCGACATGGACCAGGAGGAGGTCGCGCTGCGCTTCCAGAAATATGCGCTGATCTCCGCCGCGGTGGTGGACGGCAGCGGCCGGCTGGTCGGCATGATCACGGTCGACGACATCGTCCACATCATCTCCGAGGAGGCGGGCGAGGACATACTCCGCCTGTCGGGCGCGGGCGAGGGCGACATCAACCAGCCGATCCTGGAAACCGTGCGCACGCGCCTGCAATGGCTGGTGGTCAATCTGGGCACGGCGATCCTGGCGGCGTCGGTGGTCGGGCTGTTCCAGTCGACCATCTCCAAATATGTGGTGCTCGCCGTGCTGATGCCGATCGTGTCGGGCATGGGCGGCAATGCGGGGACGCAGACCATGGCGGTCGCCGTGCGCGCGCTCGCCACCAACCAGCTCACCAGTTCCAACACCATCCGGCAGATCGTGCGCGAATTCCGCATCGCCAGCGCCAATGGCACCGCGCTCGGCATATTGATCGGCGTCGCGGTGGGCTTCATCTACGGCAATCACGATCTGGGGATCGTCATCGCGCTCGCCATGCTGATCAACAATCTGGTCGCCGGGCTGGCCGGCATATTGGTGCCGGTGACGCTCGACCGGATGAATATCGACCCGGCCGTTTCATCGGCGGTGTTCGTGACGACGATGACCGATGTGATGGGTTTCTTCTCCTTCCTTGGCCTTGCCACGGTCTGGGGTTTGTAATCGGCCAGCCAGCGCCCATCTTCGTGCCATGCCGCTTCACCTGACCAAGATCGCCTTTCGGAGCGAAAGTCCCGCGACGCTTCGCGCCTGGCTGGAAAGCCATGCGGAGGAGGCGCGGCTGACGACGCGCTATCTGCCCAAGCGGGTCGATGAACTGACGGGCGGTTCGCTCTTCTGGATTCATGGGCATCAGCTTGTCGGGCGCAGTCCTCTGCTGGGCTTTCAGGAGACCGGGCAGGGCCGTTACTGGATCAGGCTGGAGCCCCGGCTGATCCCGGTGCGCGCATTGCCCAAGCGGGCGCATCAGGGCTGGCGCTATCTGGAAGGCAAGGACGCGCCGCCCGATCTGGGCGAGGGCGAGGCGAACGATCTGGACGCCATGCCGACGCGGTTGCTGGGGGAGTTGTCGAAACTGGGCTTGCTCTAACGTCTTGCATCATCCTGCTCCTGTCTTCGCAGGAACAGGATGGGTCCGCGCAAGACCGGTTCCCACTTTTGCGCACGATGCTCTAGACCAGCGCCTTCACCCGTTCTCCAATCTCCCGCAACTCCTCTACGAAGCGCTTTCTCTCTTCGGCCTTGCGCGTCTCTTCGGGCACCCGCAGCAAATAGCTGGGATGTACCGTGATCCAGCCCTGCGCGCCGCCCTCCAGCGCCAGTGGCGCGCCACGGACCCGGCTGATCGTCACCGCCTTCCCCAGCAGCGCGCGCCCCGCCGTGGCGCCCAGCGCGACGATGATCCGGGGGCGGACCAGCTCCAGCTCCTGCGTCAGCCACCAGCGGCAGGCCTGGATTTCCGGCGTTTCGGGCGTCTGGTGTATGCGCCGCTTGCCCCGGCGCTCATGCTTGAAATGCTTGACGGCGTTGGTGATGTAGGCGCGCCGGCGGTCGATCCCGGCCTCTTCCAGCGCGCGGTCGAACAATTGCCCGGCCGGCCCGACGAAGGGGCGCCCGGCCAGATCCTCCTGATCGCCCGGCTGTTCCCCGATGAACATCAGCGGCGCATCGGCCGGCCCCTCCCCGAACACCGTCTGCGTCGTGTCGCGGTAGAGCGGGCAGCGGGTGCAGCCCATCGCCTCCTCGCGCAGCGCGCTCCAGGCCGTGGCCGCGTTCCCCCGGCGGGCGGCGGGTTTGGGTGGGGTCGCGATCATGGCCGCCTCCCTTGTCTGGGCGCCCGCCACCAGTTCGGGAATGAGCGCGGCCTCTGGCAGGTTGCGCCAATATTTCCGGGGCATTTCGGACAGCATCGCGCCGACCTTGAGCCGTGCCGGATTGAAGATCGCCGCATAATAGCCCTTCCAGATGTCCTCGACGGGATCGTCGCCCGGCGCATCCCTGCGCGTGGCGCCCGGTCCCTCGGTCAACGCCTCGCCGTCCCAATGGATGCTGAGTTCGGGCGTCAGGATCGACCAGCGCATCGAGGCGAAGCGCCGCACGAAGAATCCGGCATTGGCGCGGACGATATGATGGTCCGGTTCGAACCAGGCGACGAAGCGCGGCCCCTGCGCATCGGCCAGTTCGCGGAAGCGGACGAAGGCGCGCATCTTGTGCATGTCGCGCCGCACGGCCTTGGCCAGCGATTCCACGCGCCGGACCAGTGGATCGGCGCGATCTTCCAGGCTGGCGGGGCGGTCGCGCAACCGGGCGAGCAAGGCGTAGAGCAGGGCGAAACGTTCCGGGTCGCGGTGCAGGATCGCCGTTTCCGCCAGCTCGACAAAGGCGCGCGGGACGGAGAAGGCGGCTCCGCTTGCGACCGGAAGCGGTTCGTCGGCGGCGAAGAGGTCGCCAGCGCCCTCGCCGTCCTGCCAGACGATGTCGGCGGGCGCGATGCCCGCCAGCGTCAAGGCGCGGGCCGCGTCGCGCCAGCCGTCGAAATCATCCGGGCCGTTCAGCCTTGCGCGATACATGGTTCGGCATGGCTGCCCTGGGCGTGGAGCGCCGGGCCGGTGTCTGGGCCGGTATCTGGGCCGGGTTCCCGGCTTCGCGGGAACATGGAAGGAGCGCCTTCAGTCATTCGTCTCCGCTTCGGCGCGTTGCAGTTCGGCTGGCTTGCGCCGGGCGAACAGCGCCGCCAGCTTCTGCTCCTCCTCCGCGGTCAGTTCCTTCGCCGCGTCGGGGAACATCTCCTCCTCTTCCTCGTCGATATGGTGGAGGTAGCGCTTCTTGAGCTGGGCGAAGACGCGGTTCCATTCATCGCCGTTGAAGGGGAGGTCTTCCAGTTCCTCCAGATAATCGTCGATCTCCTTATGCTCCGACACGCTGTGCTGGGCATCTTCGCGCAGGTCGGGCCGCGCCAGCATGGTGGCGTAGAGCGTTTCCTCCTCCGCCGCGGCATGGGCGGTCACCTCCACCCGGAACTGTTCGAACAGCTTTTCCAGCCGATCCGGCTCGTCCTTCGCATCGGCCATCTTGTCGAACAGCTGCCGATGGGCGTCATGGTCCTGCTTCAACCGGTCGAAAATGCTGCTGTCGGCCATGGGGCATGCTCCTTCTCTTGCAGAAGGAACAACGATGGACCGCGGCTTTGGGTTCAGCCGAACAGTGCGCGAAAGATGATCGCGACGGGAATCCAGAGCAGTCCGCCGACGATGCTGGCGGACCAGAGCTGCACCAGATCGCGGCGGAAGCGAAGATCGAGGCTGTGCGCGGGCAGGCCGCTGCGGTCGAGCAACTCCCAGCGGCGTTCCAGTCCCCGCGCCGCGACGGCAAAGCCGCCGATCGCCACGATGATGCCGAGATGCAGCAGCAGCGATCCGCCCATCCTGGCGACGATGAAGATCTGAAGCAGGCAGAAGATGACGAGAGCGGCGGCCAGATGGGTGCTCATCCGCTGGGCATGGCCCGTGCGGCGGGTTGCGCCATCGTTCCACTTCGTCGCCAAAAACCGGGCCCTTTCCTTGCGTCGGACAAGGAAAACATGAACCGCCCGTCCGATCAACGGCAAAATGCGCGCGACTCACGGAAAAAGCTCATATTGCGACGCGGGCGGCGGCGCCATGGGCAGGGTCAGCCGGTCGGCCAGATGCACCGGCCGCCAGTCGGCCGCGACCAGGAAGGGGCGCAGCTTGGCGATGCTCTGCGTCAGCCGCGCGACATCGTCCAGCCGCAGCCGGCGATGGCGGCGGCTGGCGACGATCCGGTCCACGGCCTTCACGCCCAGCCCCGGCACCCGCAGCAACGCTTCGCGCGGGGCGCGGTTGACGTCGACCGGAAAGGAATCCCGATGCCGCAGCGCCCAGGCGAGCTTGGGATCGATGTCGAGCGGCAGGCAGCCGGTGACGGGATCGGTGGCGCTTTCCAGTTCCTGCGCCGAATAGCCGTAGAAGCGCATCATCCAGTCGGATTGGTAGAGCCGATGCTCGCGCATCAGCGGCGGACGCTTCAAGGGCAGCACGCTGCTGGGCGAGGGGATGGGCGAGAAGGCGCTGTAATAGACGCGGCGCAGCCTGTGCCGGCTGTAGAGCGAGCTCGCGCGCCGGATGATGGCGCGGTCGTCCGCCTGGTCCGCGCCGACGATCATCTGGGTGGACTGGCCGGCCGGGGCGAAGCGCGGCGCATGGGTGTAGCGGCGGCTGGCGTCCGACCCGTCCTCCATGGCATCGCGCATCCCCGCCATGGCGCTTTCGATCCGGTCCTTGTCCTTCTCCGGCGCCAGACTGCGCAGCCCCTGCTCGGTGGGCAGTTCGACGTTGATCGACAGCCGGTCGGCATAAAGGCCCGCCTGATGCGCCAGTTCCGGATCGGCGTCGGGAATGGTCTTGAGGTGGATATAGCCGCGGAAATCATGCTCTTCCCGCAGGCTGCGGGCCACCGCCACCATCTGTTCCATCGTGTAATCGGACGAACGGATGATGCCGGAGGAAAGGAACAGCCCCTCAATATAGTTGCGGCGGTAGAAGCTGAGCGTCAGGTCGACCACTTCCCGCACGGTGAAGCGGGCGCGCCGCACGTCGCTGGACCGGCGGTTTATGCAATAATGGCAGTCGAAGATGCAGCTGTTGGTCAGCAGGATCTTGAGCAGCGAAATGCAGCGGCCATCGGGTGCATAGGCATGGCAGATGCCCATCCCCTCGGTCGAGCCGATGCCGCCCTTCCGCCCCGACGCGCTGTCGCGCTTCGCCGTGCCGGACGACGCGCAGGATGCGTCATATTTGGCGGCGTCGGCAAGGATTTCCAGCTTCTGTCGGGTGGAGAGGGTGGCCATGAATGTTCGTCATATGTTCCCCGATCTCCCCTGTCCATAATCTCGATCAGTCAGGCTTGCGCAGGCTCGGCGTCCAGAACCTGGCGGACCTTCACCGCCAGCTGTCCGAGGGTGAAGGGCTTGGCGAGGAAGGAGACCCCGGGGTCGAGCATGCCGTTGTGGACGATGGCGTTGCGGGTGTAGCCCGTGGTGTAGAGGATCTTGAGGCCGGGATGGCTTGCCCGCGCCCGGTCGGCCAGCACGCGCCCGTTGATGCCGGGCATGACGACGTCGGTGAACAGCATGTCGATGCGCGGCTGGATCGCCAGCATCGCCAGCGCCTGTTCGCCGTCGGAGGCCTGGACGATGGTGTAGCCCAGCTCGCGCAGCGAATCGACGGACATGTGCCGGACGCGTTCCTCGTCCTCCACCACCAGGATGATCTCTTCGCCCCGCGCGCGGGGCAGTTCGGCAGGCGCCGCCATCAGGGTGCCGGCGGCCGGTTCAGGCCCGTAATGGCGCGGCAGGTAGATCTTGATGACCGTGCCTTCGCCCGGTTCGGAATAGATTTTCACATGGCCGCGCGACTGCTTGATGAAGCCGAAGACCTGGCTGAGGCCGAGGCCGGTGCCCTTCCCCACGCCCTTGGTCGTGAAGAAGGGGTCGAAGGCGCGCTCCACCACCTCGGGCGGCATGCCGGTGCCGCTGTCGGTGACGGATACCATCACATATTGGCCGGCCGCGACATCGCCATGGACCGCGGCATAGGCGTCGTCGAGATGGGCATTGGCCGTCTCGATCGTCAGCCGGCCGCCCATGGGCATGGCGTCGCGCGAATTGACGCAGAGGTTGATGATGGCCGATTCGAGCTGGCTGGCGTCGATGCTGGCGCGCCACAGCCCGCCCGCCAGCACGGTTTCCACCCGGATGCTCTCCCCGATGGTGCGGCGCAGCAGTTCCGACATGCCGCCGACCAGCTTGTTGACGTCGGTCGGCTGCGGGTCGAGCGGCTGCTGGCGGGAAAAGGCGAGCAGCCGGGCGGTAAGCTGGGCGGCGCGCTGCGCCCCTTCGGTCGCATTGTCGATGCCCCTGACGACCCGGGTGTCGGCGTCCGGCGCCAGCCGCCGCCGGACGATGTCCAGCGAGCCGATGACGATGGCGAGCATATTGTTGAAGTCATGGGCGATGCCGCCGGTCAGTTGGCCGATCGATTCCATCTTCTGCATCTGGCGCAATTGCCCCTCGGCCGTTTCGCGGTCCCGCGCCTCGCTCATCAGGCGCCGGTTGATGTCGGCCAGCGCCTGCTGGCTTTCGGTGGCCTCGGCCACGCGGCGATAGGCGGTGCGCAGCGCCACCGCGCCCAACAGGGTGATCAGCACGGCGGACACGGCAAGCCCGGCCGAAACCATGGTGCTGAGGCGGTTGTCATTGGCCGTCCGGCCCTTCAGCAGCTGCGCTTCCCGCGCCCGCATCGTCGCGACCAGCGCGCGGATGCGGGCCATCGTCACCATGCCCGCATCGAAGTCGCCCGCCGGCACGACCTCGCCCCGCCGCCGCCTTTCTATGCCCGTGCGCATCAGGAACAGGCGGTCGTCGAGCAACTCCTCCAGCTCCTCCACCGATCGGGCCTGCGGGGGATTGTCGCGCACCTCCATGCGCAGGGCGGCCAGTTCCTGCCGCCACTGGCCGCGGAAGACCTCATAGGGGCCGAGGAAGGAATCCTTGCGCGTCAGCATGAAGCCCCGCTGCGCGCTTTCGGCCTCCTGCGCGTGGAGCAGCAGCGCGGAAAGCTGGTTCTCGACGCGCAATGTGTGCTGAACCCAGATGTTGACCCGCTGCTGCACCGCATAGAGCCAATAGGTGCTGCCGAACGCCAGCCCGACGATCAGCAAGGCCAACAGCAGCAGGAAGATCGACCGTTCGGGGCGGATCGCGGGCATGGGGTGGAACATGCGAAAATATGGCGCGGGGAGCAAGCGGCGATAGGCTGTTGTAATCAGGTGAGGTCTGGCAGGCCTGCCTGGTTTTGGCCACCCTTTGGCGGGCCCGCCCCTCCCGAGGGAAGAAGCCGTGGTCGAAACCGTCTAGTCCCGCCAGCTCGAATCGATCCGGTCGATCTTGCGCACCATCGCTTCGAAATCGGGCACGCCCGGGCCGAGCGGCAATTGCACGCCGCTGAGGTCGCGCTGGTGCACGGCGATGACCTCCGGCGGGATGTCGACCGGCGTTCCGGCGGCGCCGGTCGCGACCTGGATTTCGCAGGCGCGCTGGAGCATCCACTGGATCAGGAAGGCTTCCGGCAGAGATTGCGCCATGACCAGCGTGCCATGGTTGCGCAGCATCATGATCCGCCGCTCGCCCAGATGGGCGATCAGCCGTTCCCCTTCCTCCGCCCGGATCGTGACGCCTTCGAAGTCATGATAGGCGATTCGGCCGATGAAGGCGGCGGCGTAGAAATTGGTCGGCGTCAGCCCCTCCCGCGTGGCGCTGACGGCCATGCCGGCGGTGGTATGGGTGTGGATGATGCAATGCGCGTCGGGCAGGTGGCGGTGGAAGACGCTGTGCTGGGTGAAGCCGGCGCGGTTCACCGGATAGGGGCTGCCGTCCAGCACATGGCCGTCCATGTCGATCTTAACGAGGTTCGACGCCGTCACCTCGCCATAGAGCAGGCCGAAGGGATTGATGAGGAAGGCGTTCTCCTCCTCCGGCACGCGCAGGGTGATGTGGTTGTAGATCAGCTCCGACCAGCCGAGATGGTCGAAAATGCGGTAACAGGCGGCGAGTTGCTGGCGCGCGGCCCATTCCGTGGCCGACATGTCGGGGCGCTGGCCCGTGGTCCTGGCGGCAGTTGCCATGGCGATCCTCCTCCTTGTTTATGGGGCGACTATCTGCCTGTCCCGCGCCCCTGTCGAGAAAAACGGCTTTTGGGTTGAATTTGCGCGACTCTGCTGGTAGGGCGCGCCCCACACGGCGCAGGGTGACCTGCGGCGACTCACCGCTATTTCATTCGGGCGGCCCGTCGGGAAGGGTTATGTTTCCTGGCGATCCGTCCGTTTTCGACTGGAGTTTGACTGGCTTATGCAAATCATCGTTCGCGACAACAATGTCGACCAGGCCCTGCGCGCGCTCAAGAAGAAGCTGCAGCGCGAGGGCGTGTATCGCGAGATGAAGCTGCGCCGTCACTATGAGAAGCCGTCCGAAAAGCGCGCGCGCGAAAAGGCTGCCGCCGTTCGCCGCGCCCGCAAGCTGGAGCGCAAGCGCGCCGAGCGCGACGGCGTCCGTTAAGGACCGCCTTTGTCGGGACGGTCGACCGATCGTCCCGTCCCTCTGCTGACAGAAAACATCACCCGCACCAATTTGCGAGGCTTAAGCCATGTCGACCACGGCCGTTCCCCTTCATCCTATCGCCAAGGGGTCGCTGACGCGGCTCTGGGTGGGTGTCGCCGTGGTGGCGCTGGCGGCCGGTGGCCTGGCCTGGGCCGGGCAGCAGGGCGTGAAGCCTTCGCCCGCCAGCTTCCTGGCGCATAATGGCGGCGAAGAGGGCGTGGTGACGACCGAATCGGGCCTGCAGTTCAAGGTGCTGGAGGAAGGCGCCGGTCCCAGCCCGACGCCCGCCGACGTGGCGCTGGTAGGCTATAAGGGCACGCTGCTCGACGGTACGGTGTTCGACGAGAATCCGCAGACCGCCATGCCGGTGGACGGCGTGGTTCCCGGCTTCTCCGAAGGTCTGCAGAAGATGAAGAAGGGCGGCAAGTATCGCCTGTGGATTCCGCCGCAGCTTGGCTATGGCGAGCAGGCGGCGGGGCCGATCCCGGCCAATTCCGTGCTGGTGTTCGACGTCCAGTTGCATGACTTCAAGTCCAAGGCGGACATCATGCGCATGCAGCAGATGATGCAGCAGCAGGGCGGAATGCCGCAGGGCGTGCCGGGCCAATAAGGTCGGCAACAGTCGAAAAGCGAAAAAGGGGCCGGGATTTTCCCGGCCCTTTTTCCTGGCGGATTTGCCTTGTCCATCTGCAACCCGCTGCTGCGGAGACGGGAGCCCGGTTCAGGCCGTGCCATGATCCGCTAATGCAGGGGTAAGGCGCGGGGACCATCTATCCTGCGACCGGAACCGCCGCGCTCCTGTCATTCTCCGCCTCCAGCGCTTTCGACCGCTCCTCCAGATAGACCTTGATCATCGCGACGATGGGGTCGGCGAGGAACAGTCCCATGATCCCGAACAGCGCGCCGAAGAGGATTTGCGCCGCAAGGACGAGCGCGGGCGCCAGGTCGGTGGCGCGTTTGGCCACCATGGGCACGATCAGGTAGCCGTCGACGATCTGCACCACCAGATAGACCCCGAAAGCGTAGAGCCCCGCATCCACGCCGGCGGAAAAGCCGACCAGCACGATCAGCACGCCCGATATGATCGACCCGATATTGGGCAGGAAGGCGAACAGCCCGGTCAATATGCCCAGCAGCCCCGCCATCGGCACGCCGCCCGCCCAGAGCAGCAGCCAGGTGCCCACCCCTTCCACCGCCATGCCGATCAGCCGGCCGAACATCAGCCGCCGCAAGGTCCAGCCCATCCTGTCGGCAATGGCGTAGAAGCGGCCGCGCTTGTCCATCGGCAGCATCCAGGCGACGCCGCGCTCGTAAAGCTTGGGCTCGATCGCGATGAAGATGGCGAGCACCAGCATCATCACGCCGCTGGTGATTGCGCCGACCATGGTGCCCACCGCCGCCGTCACCCGGCCGAGCGAACTCATCGCCTGCTGCGCCAGGCTCTTGAAATCCTCCGGCGTGGTGGTGACGCCCAGTTGCTGGAGCCACTGGCCGATACGGTTCACCTGCGTCTCCACGATGACCCGCATCGCCTGCGCTTGCGCCGCCAGGCTCGATCCGGTCAGGTAGAAGGTATAGACCAGGAAGGCGAGGGCGGCGATCAGCACGATGGCCAGCCGCCAGCCGCGCCCGATGGGCAGCACCCGGCCCAGCAGCCGCGTACCGCCGTCCATCATCGTCGTCAGCACCAGCGCGCCCATGATCAGCATGATGGGCTGCGCCAGCAGGACGAGCAGGGCGATGGCGATGCCGATGGCGAACCACACGCCGGCCCGCTTTATCTCATGCTGGACCAGCGGGCTGCGCAACTCGCTGGGGCCGGGTTCCTCTATGTGGATTTTCGTCCCGCTCAACCCAAGCCCCTATCGTGAAATGCTTATTTCGGCGGGGTAACGCTCGCCGGGCGCAGGCTGTTCCCCGCGCGGCCACCGCGGAAGGCATGGAGCCAGCTCAGCGGGTTCCAGGATGCATCGCCGTCGAGCGAGAAGGTGATGAATTCCGCCCGGCCGCCAATGGCCTCCCACGGCACCGGCCCGCCCAGTCCGTTTTCCTCCAGCGGTGCGCGGCTGTCGGCGCTGTTGTCGCGATTGTCGCCCATCAGGAAAACGTGATTCGCCGGAATCCGCACTGGCCCGTACCAGTCGAGCGTGCTTGGCCCCATGTCGATGGTGACGTAGCTCCTGCCATTGGGCAGCACCTCCTGCCGCACCGGCAGTTCGCACCAGCTCTTGCCGTTGGCGTCCGTCACCAGCGCGCCGGGAAATTGCATGGGCGGGCAGGGCGCGTTGCCGTCCACGGGAATGCGGATGGGCTTCAGCACCCTTTGCGGCACGGGCACGCCGTTCAGCACGACCTGGCCCCCGCGCACCTCCAATATATCGCCGGGCAGGCCGATGACCCGCTTGATATAATCCTCCCGCTTGTTCTGCGGAGAGACGATGACGATGTCGCCCCGCTCCGGCAGGCGCCCGAAGATCCGGCCTTTCAGGAAGGGCAGCGGGTGGAAGCTGGGGGAGACATAGGACCAGCCATAGGGATATTTGCTGACCACCAGCCGGTCGCCCTTCAACAGCACCGGCATCATCGATTCGCTGGGAATGTAGAAGGGTTTGGCGACGAAGCTGTGGAAGGCCAGCACCGCCAGGATCAGCAGGGCGATGCTCTTCGCCTCGTGCCACCAGTCGAGGGATGCCTTTTCCGGTTCGGAAGCCGGGCTGGGCTGTTCGGACGGGGCGGATTCGTTTTCGGTCATGTCGGCTGCCGTCATGGGAGGATTTCCGGCTGGAGAGGTGCGACGCTTATAACGGCAGGGCTTCGATAATCACAAAGGCCTGCGCCCATGGATGATCGTCGGTGAGCGTCAGGTGAACGACCGGCCGATGCCCGGCGGGAACCAGCGATTCCAGCCGGGCGAGCGCCCCGCCGGTCAGGTGCAGCGTCGGCGCGCCGCTGGGGCCGTTGACGACGCCGATGTCCTTCATGAACACGCCGCGGTTGAAGCCGGTGCCGACCGCTTTCGAAAAAGCCTCCTTGGCGGCGAAGCGCTTGGCGAGCGTGCCCGCCCTGGTGAAGGGGCGGCGGTTGGCCTTGGCCCGCTCCACATCGGTGAACACGCGATTCTCGAACCGCTCGCCGAAGCGGTCGAGCGAATTCTGGATCCGCTCGATATTGCAGAGGTCGGAGCCGAGGCCGACGATCAACGGGCCAGATCCATCTGCCGGCGCATTTCGCGGATGCTGCTCTCCAGCCCGCCGAAGATCGCTTCCCCGATCAGGAAATGGCCGATGTTGAGTTCGGCGACCTGGGGGATCGCCGCGACCGGCCCGACATTGTCGAAGGTCAGGCCATGGCCGGCATGGGGTTCGATGCCGTTCTTGGCCGCCAGCGCCGCCGCATCGGCCAGCCTGCGCAGTTCCTCCGCCCGCTCGGAACCCTCCAGATGCGCGTAGCGGCCAGTGTGCAGCTCGACCACCGGCGCGCCCAGGCGCATGGCCGCCTCGATCTGCGCGGCATCGGGCTCGATGAACAGGCTGACGCGCACGCCGGCCTTGCCCAGCGCATCGACGATCGGGCCGAGAGCGTCGATCTGCCCGGCCGCGTCCAGCCCGCCTTCGGTGGTGCGCTCCTCCCGCTTTTCCGGCACGATGCAGGCGGCGTGCGGCCGATGCCGGAGCGCGATGCCCAGCATTTCCTGCGTCGCCGCCATTTCCAGGTTCAGCGGCACGGTGAGCGCCGCCATCAGCGTGGCGATGTCCTCGTCGCGAATATGCCGCCGGTCCTCGCGCAGATGGGCGGTGATGCCGTCGGCGCCCGCCTTGGCCGCCAGCAGCGCGGCCTTGACGGGATCGGGATGCGTTCCCCCGCGCGCGTTGCGGATGGTCGCCACATGATCGATGTTGACGCCCAGGCGCAGATGAGCGGGGGTTCGGGACATGGGCTACTGCTTCCGGCTGCCGGGCTTGATCGCCGGGATCGCCGCCAGTTCGGGCGGGACCTGATCGGCGTCGTAGACCGGGAAGTTGATGCTGACGAGCGGATAGAAGGGCACGCCCAGCTCCACCTCTCCAGCGGAACGGTCGACCAGCGCGGCTTCCGCTATGACGATGCCGCCCTCCGCCTCGACCGCCTCTATCGCCTGGCGGGAGGAGAGGCCGGTGGTGACGACGTCCTCCACCATCAGCACCTTCTGCCCCGGCGCGATGGCGAAGCCGCGGCGCAGTTCGAACGTGCCTTCGGGGCGTTCCAGGAATACGGCATCCTTGTCGAGCGCGCGGCCGATTTCATGGCCGATGATGAGGCCGCCCATGGCAGGGGAGACCACCAGGTCGATTTCCTGCCGCAGTTCGCGCGGCAGCTTCTGCACCGTGGCGCGCGCCAGCCGCCCCGCGCGTTCCGCGTTCATCAGCACGCGCGCGCACTGCAGGTAATTGGCGCTGCGGCGGCCCGAGGACAGAATGAAATGCCCCTCCAGCAACGCGCCCGCAGCCCTGAATTCCGCTAATACTTCCTCGTCGGTCATCCGTGTCTTCGATCCATGGCTTACCCTTCATGGGTCGCCCCATGATCGCGCCCCTGTGCGCGGAGAGCGAGATAGGCTCACCAACTAGGCGTTGCAACAGCGAAGAAAATCTGGTTGTGGAAGCTTGAGGCGTAAAAAAAGATGCTTATAAGCCGCGGCAGACCGATACGGGCGGGGGGGACGTGTATGCGTGTGTCTTCGTTGCAGCGGCGCCAAGGGGTTACGGGGTAAGAAGACGCTTATGAACAAGGTGAAATCGCTCGTTCTCGCCGGGTTGTTGGCCTTTGCGCCCACGCTCGCCATGAACGGTCCGGCACTGGCCCAGGACAATGCCGCCGTCGCGGCTCCAGCCGCCGGGAACGAAGCCGCGGCCGCCGATTCGGCCGGCAATGCAGCGGCGTCCGCCGCGGATGCCGCGCCCGCGGCGAAGGTGGCCGCGCCGCCCCGGATGAAGCCCACTCCGGGCATCGGCATGCCGATGCCGGGCGAAATCACCCTCCAGAAGCAGTTCTCGCCCACCGGGCACACGGCGCGCTGGCTGCATGACGTGATGCTGGTGCCGATCATCACCATCATCTCGATCTTCGTCCTGGTCCTGATGCTCTATGTGATGGTCCGGTTCCGCCGCAGCGCCAATCCGACGCCGTCCAAGACATCGCACAATACGGTGATCGAGGTGATCTGGACCGTGGTGCCGGTCGTGATCCTGCTGGCCATCGCCGTGCCGTCGATCGGCCTGCTGGCGGACCAGTACAAGCCCGCCCCCAAGGATGCGCTGACCGTCAAGGTCACCGGCTATCAATGGTATTGGGGCTATGAATATCCCGACAACGGCATTCCGGAATTCGTTTCGAACATGCTGCCCAAGGACAAGGCGGAGGCGAATGGCGAGCCCTATCTGCTGGCGCCCGACAATCGTCTGGTCCTGCCGGTCGGCCGCCCGATCAAGCTGATCATCACCGGCGCCGACGTGATCCACAGCTTCGCGGTCCCCTCGCTCTGGGTGAAGATGGACGCGGTGCCGGGCCGCCTGAATGAGAAGAGCTTCACCATCGAGAAGCCGGGCGTCTATTACGGCCAGTGTTCCGAGCTTTGCGGCGCGCGCCACGGCTTCATGCCGATCGCGATCGAGGCGCTGGAGCCCGCGCAGTTCGACCAGTGGCTGCTGTCGCAGGGCGGCACGCTGAAGGCCGCCGCACCCGCGGCCACGGCCGAAGCCGCCGCGCCCGCCGCCGCTCCTGCCGCCAAGCTTTGATGTAAGGGCATAGACGCCATGACCACCATTACCGCAGATCATCACGGCGATCATGCTCATGAGCATCATGACGCCGACCACAAGCCGGCCTTCTTCCAGCGTTGGTTCATGTCGACCAACCATAAGGACATCGGCACGCTCTACCTGATCTTCGCGATCATCGCCGGCATCATCGGCGGCGCGATTTCCGGCCTGATGCGCGCCGAACTGGCGCAGCCGGGCATCCAGTATCTCCAGACCTGGGCGCAGTTCAGCGACGGTCCCGAAGCGACGCTGGACCAGGCCTATCACCTGTGGAACGTGCTGATCACCGCCCATGGCCTCATCATGGTCTTCTTCATGGTGATGCCAGCGATGATCGGCGGCTTCGGCAACTGGTTCGTGCCGATCATGATCGGCGCGCCGGACATGGCGTTCCCGCGGATGAACAATATCAGCTTCTGGCTGCTCATCCCCGCCTTCGTCCTGCTCCTCGGCTCGACCTTCGTGCCCGGCGGCACCGGAAACGGCGCGGGCACCGGCTGGACAGTCTATGCGCCGCTCTCCACCAGCGGCTCGGCGGGGCCGGCGGTCGACATGGCGATCCTGTCGCTGCACATCGCGGGCGCCAGCTCGATCCTGGGCGCGATCAACTTCATCACGACCATCCTCAACATGCGCGCGCCGGGCATGACCCTGCACAAGATGCCGCTGTTCGTCTGGTCGGTGCTGGTCACCGCCTTCCTGCTGCTGCTCGCGCTTCCCGTGCTTGCCGCCGCGATCACCATGCTGCTGACCGACCGTAATTTCGGCACGACCTTCTACGATGCCGCCGGCGGCGGCGATCCGGAACTGTACCAGCATCTCTTCTGGTTCTTCGGCCACCCCGAAGTGTACATCATGATCCTGCCGGGCTTCGGCATCATCAGCCAGATCGTCTCGACCTTCAGCCGCAAGCCGGTCTTCGGCTATCTCGGCATGGCATACGCCATGGTCGCGATCGGCGTCGTCGGTTTCGTCGTCTGGGCGCACCACATGTTCACCACCGGCATGTCGGTCAACGTGAAGATGTACTTCACCGCCGCCACCATGGTGATCGCGGTGCCGACCGGCATCAAGATCTTCTCCTGGATCGCGACGATCTGGGGCGGGTCGATCAGCTACAAGACCCCGATGGTCTGGGCTCTGGGCTTCATCTTCCTGTTCACCGTGGGTGGCGTCACCGGCGTGGTGCTGGCCAATGGCGGCGTGGATGACGTGCTGCACGACACCTATTATGTGGTCGCGCATTTCCACTATGTGCTGTCGCTGGGCGCGGTGTTCGGGCTGTTCGCCGGCTTCTACTACTGGTTCCCGAAGATGTCGGGCCGGATGTACAACGAGTTCCTCGGCCATCTGCACTTCTGGGTGTTCTTCGTCGGCGTGAACATGCTGTTCTTCCCGATGCACTTCCTCGGCCTGTCGGGCATGCCGCGCCGCTATCCCGATTATCCGGAAGCCTTCGCCTATTGGAACAAGGTCGCCAGCCACGGCTATGAGATCATGGCGGCCGGCATGCTGATCTTCTTCGTCAACCTTGTCTGGTCGCTGGTCGCCGGCAAGAAGGCGGAGGGCAATCCGTGGGGCGAAGGCGCCACGACGCTGGAATGGACCCTGTCCAGCCCGCCGCCCTTCCACCAGTTCGAGACGCTGCCGGTCATCGACTGACCGCAGGCAAGGGCGTTCCGGTTTGCCGGGACGCCCGGATTGGCGTAAAGGCCGCCAATTCCGGAATCAGGGCGATCCCGGCGCGGCCGTCGCGCCGGGTTACCGCATGAGGAGATTATGGCAAGCACGCCGATCATGACCGAAGGTTCGGCTCCTGTGATTCCCGCGCACTGGCGGGACTTCGTCGCGCTGACCAAGCCCAGGGTGATGACGCTGGTCGTCTTTACCGGGCTGTGCGGTCTGCTCGCGGCGCCGGGGCATATCCACCCGGTTCTGGCCTTCACGGCGATTCTCTGCATCGCGCTGGGCGCGGGCGCCGCGGCGACGCTCAACCAGTGGTATGAAGCCGACATCGACGCGAAGATGAAGCGCACGGCCAACCGGCCGCTGCCGGCCGGGCGGATGGACCGCCAGTCGGCGCTGCATTTCGGTGTTGGGCTCTCCTTCTTCTCGGTCCTGCTGATGGGCGTCGCGACCAACTGGCTGGCGGCGGCGGTGCTGACCGTGTCGATCCTCTTCTACGTCTTCGTCTACACCATCTGGCTCAAGCCCAGGACGGCGCAGAACATCGTCATCGGCGGCGCGGCGGGCGCCTTCCCCCCCGTCATCGGCTGGGCGGCGGTGACGGGCGACATCGGCGCCCTGCCGGTTGCGCTGTTCATGCTGATCTTCTTCTGGACGCCGCCCCATTTCTGGGCGCTGGCCCTGTTCGTGAAGACGGATTATGCCGCCGCCGGCATTCCCATGTTGCCGGTCGTGTCCGGCGAGGTGGCGACGCGGCGCCAGATCTGGTTCTACACCGCGATCATGGCCGTCGCCGCCATGGCGCCGGTCCTGCTGCGCCTTACCGGGCCCATCTATGGCACCACGGCCCTGCTCGGCACGGCGCTGTTCGTGGCCCTGGCCTTTCAGGTGTTCCGCCGGCGCGAGAGCGATCCCGCGCGCATGACCCCGGAAAAGCGCCTGTTCAAATATTCGGTCCTCTACCTCTTCCTCCTCTTCGGCGCGGTGGTCGTTGACCGCTGGGTGGCCGCATGACCCCCGAGGAAGACCGGCAGGTCCGCGCGCGGCAGAAATCCCGCGCCATCGTGACGGGCGTGCTGCTGGGCGCGCTGGTCATCCTTTTCTACGCGATCACCATCGCCAAGATCGGCGGCGGCCAGTGATGGCGAGCCTGCCGCCATCGCCTTTCGACCGGGACCGCCGCAACCGGCGGACCATGATCGGCATGGCGGGCGTCGGTCTCTCCATGCTGGGCCTGGGTTTCGCTTCCGTGCCGCTCTACCGCATTTTCTGCGAGCAGACCGGCTTCGGCGGCACCACGCAGCGGGCGGCCGCCGATGTGCAGGTCAGGGAAGCGGTGGGCCACCGCATGTCGATCCGCTTCGATTCCAATGTGGCGCCGGGCATGCCGTGGCAGTTCCATCCCGAACGCCGCACCCAGACCGTGACGGTCGGCGCGCGCAACATGGCGATCTTTGTAGCGAAGAACATGTCGGACAAGCCGGTGACGGGGACCGCGAGCTTCAACGTCACGCCGCTCCAGGCGGGCGCCTATTTCACCAAGATCCAGTGCTTCTGCTTCACCCAGCAAACGCTGCAGCCGGGGGAGCAGGTGCGCATGCCGGTGATCTATTATGTCGACCCGAAGATATTGACGGACGCCGACAATAAGGACACGCAGGAAATCACGCTCAGCTACACCTTCTATCCTGTTGAGCAGGACAAGAAGCCAAGCTAAGGCACAATCATAACGCGAACGGGGATGAGAAACGTCATGGCAGGCGCCAAGAACCACGATTATCATATTCTTCCGCCCAGCATCTGGCCCTTTTTCGGCTCCATGTCGGCGCTGGTCATGGCTTTCGGCGCGATCATGTGGATGCATCCCGATGCGCTGCCCGCCGGCGGCGGCTGGGTGTTCCTGATCGGCGTCGCGGGTGTGCTGTTCACCATGTACAGCTGGTGGGCCAATGTCATCGCGGAGGCGCATGCGGGCGATCATACGCCGGTGGTGCAGCTTCACCTGCGCTACGGCATGATCCTGTTCATCGCGTCGGAAGTCATGTTCTTCGTGGGCTGGTTCTGGTCCTTCTTCGACTTCTCGCTCTTCCCCAGCCAGTTGGCGCCGATCGAGGGCCTGTTCCCGTCGAAGGGCATCGAGGTGATGAACGCCTTCGAGCTGCCGCTGCTCAACACGCTGATCCTGCTCTGCTCGGGCACGACCGTCACCTGGGCGCACCATGCGCTGATCCACGGCGACCGCGAGGGGCTGAAGAAGGGGTTGACGCTCACGGTCATCCTGGGTGTCCTCTTCTCCTCCATCCAGGCCTATGAATATGCCCATGCGCCGTTCCCCTTCGGCGGCAGCCCCTATAGCTCCGCCTTCTACATGGCGACGGGCTTCCACGGCTTCCACGTGCTGATCGGCACCATCTTCCTGCTGGTGAACCTGATCCGCGCGCACAGGGGCGACTTCACCCCGCGCCAGCATTTCGGTTTCGAGGCGGCTGCCTGGTACTGGCATTTCGTCGACGTGGTGTGGCTGTTCCTCTTCGTCGCCATCTATGTCTGGGGCGGCTGGGGCGCGCCGGTCCACGGCGGTTGATCCTTCCGCCGATGGATTTGCGAAAGACGGCCGGACCTGTTCCGGCCGTTTTCTTTTTCGGCAGCGGGCATTATGCCTGACCCCATGTCCTCGCCAGATCCCCAATCCCCCATGCCGCAGCCGCTGTTGATCGCTTCGGCCATGGGCGCCTGTCCGCGATGCGGCGCGTCGACGCTGTTCGCGGGGCCCGTTCGCTTTGCCGCTTCGTGCCGGTCCTGTGGGCTGGACTATGGCCAGTTCAATGTCGGGGACGGCCCTGCCGCCTTCCTGACACTGATCATCGGCGCGCTGATGGTGGCGATGGCGCTGATGCTGGAATTGAAGGTCCACCCGCCACTCTGGCTGCACATCCTGCTCTGGACGCCGCTGACCGTCCTGGCCGTGATCGGCAGCCTGCGGGTGGCGAAGGGCGCGCTGCTCATCCTGGAATATCGCAACAAGGCGCGCGAGGGACGGTTGACCGCCGGGGACCGCGAGGCATGAGCCGCCGCCTGCCTCTTGTCCCGACGCTGATTGTCGCGGCGGCGGTGCTGGTGATGATCGGTCTTGGCGTCTGGCAGCTTCAACGCCGGGCGGAGAAGGAGGCGACGCTGAGCCTGGTCGCGGCGAATCCGTCCAAGCCTGCCATCGCCTTTCCCGCCCATCCGCCCGTGCCGCCCGAACTTCTGTTCCGGCGCTCCTCCGCCCACTGCCTTCGCGTCGTCCGTTGGCGCAGCGAAGCCGGGCGGGCCGCCGATGGATCGGTCGGCTACCGCTATATTGCCGAATGCGCGACGGGCATCGAGGGGCCGGGTGTGCTGGTGGCGGCGGGCGTCGCCAGGACGCCGGACGCCAAGCCCCAATGGCAGGGCGGTCAGATGCGCGGCTGGATCGGGGAGGAACCCGATCACCGCTCGCTCCTGTCGCGGATCGGCGGCCGGGCCATGCCCTTGCGGCCCATGCTGATCGCCGGAGAACCGGTGCCGGGTCTCAAGCCGCTGGCGCCGCCCACCGCCGCCGACGTGCCCAACAACCATCTGGCCTATGCCGTGCAATGGTTCTTCTTCGCCGGCATCGCGGCGGTCATCTACCTCCTCGCGTTGCGCAGACGGACGCCGCGACCTTAATGCTTGCCCGAAGGCGCGTCCGGCGTTACCGCGCTACCCCATCATGCACTATGTGAGCACCAGAGGGAGCGCGCCTGCGCTCGGGTTCGAGGATGTGACGCTGGCCGGGCTGGCGTCCGATGGCGGTCTCTATGTGCCGGAAAGCTGGCCCAGCTTCTCCGCAGACCAGATTCGCGCGCTTTCGGGCCTTTCCTATGTCGAAACGGCGGTACGGGTCATGGCGCCTTTCGTCGCCGGATCGCTGGGCGAAGAGGAATTGCGGGAGTTGTGCACCGCCGCCTATGGCCGGTTCAGCCATGACGCGGTGACGCCGCTGGTGCAGCTCAACCACCGGCATTGGCTGCTGGAGCTGTTCCACGGGCCGACGCTGGCGTTCAAGGATGTGGCGCTGCAACTGCTGGGCCAGTTGTTCGAGCGCTTCCTGTCGCGTCGGGACGATCATCTGACCATCGTCGGCGCGACCTCCGGCGACACCGGATCGGCGGCGATCGATGCGGTCGCCGGACGTGAGAAGATCGACATCTTCATGCTGCATCCGGACGGCCGCGTGTCGGACGTGCAGCGGCGGCAGATGACCACGGTGCTGGCGCCCAATGTCCACAATATCGCCATCGACGGCAGCTTCGACGACGCGCAGGCGCTGGTGAAGGCGATGTTCAACGACGCCGGCTTCGCGCGCCGTTTCAACCTGTCGGCGGTGAACAGCATCAACTGGGCCCGGCTGATGGCGCAGGTCGTCTATTATTTCTACGCCGCGGTCCGTCTGGGCGCGCCCGAACGCGCCATCGCCTTCTCCGTCCCCACCGGCAATTTCGGTGATGTGTTCGCGGGCTATGTCGCGGGGAAGATGGGCTTGCCGGTCGCGAAGCTGATGGTCGCGACCAACGTCAACGACATCCTCCACCGCGCGCTGTCGGAGGGTGACTATAGCCAGGGGCAGGTGGTGGCGACCGCCACCCCCAGCATGGACATTCAGGTCAGTTCGAACTTCGAGCGGCTGCTGTTCGACGCGGGCGGGCGCGACGGCAGGGCGCTGGCGGAGCAGATGAAGGGATTCGAGGCGAGCAAGGCGATGCGCCTCACCAATGCGCAGCGGGACGGCGCATCGGCGCTGTTCGCGTCGGCGCGGGTCGATGCCGACGCCATGACCATGGCGATGCGCTGGGCCTATGACGCGGCGGGGCAGGTGATCGATCCGCACAGCGCGGTCGGCCTGGCGGCGGCGCGGGCGATCGACCTCGACCCGGCGGTGCCGGTGGTCACGCTGGCGACGGCGCATGCGGCCAAGTTCCCCACGGCGGTCGAGCGGGCCACGGGAATCCGCCCCTCGCTGCCTTCGCGCGTGGGCGATCTGTTCGCGCGGGAAGAGGCCTATGCCAAGCTGCCCGGCACCTTCGACGCGGTCACGGCCTATGTCGCGGAGCGGGCGACGCCGAGGGGCTGAGGTGAACCTTCAGACCCTCATCGGTGAGCCCTGGCCGGACTATGGCCTGATCGATTCGGGTCATGGGCGGAAGCTGGAGCGCTATGGCCGTCACCGCTTCATCCGGCCGGAGCCGCAGGCGATGTGGGCGCCCGCGCAGGACGATTGGCAGGCCGACGGCGAATTCGTCCCCGGTTCCGACGAGGAGGGCGGCGGGCGCTGGTTCTACGAGCGCCCCGTGCCGGCCGAAGGCTGGCCCCTGCGCTGGAACGAGGTGACGTTTCAGGCGAGTTGCACGCCCTTTCGCCATCTGGGCTTCTTTCCCGACATGGCGCCGGTCTGGGACTGGATGCGCGGCAAGGTCGCGGACAAGGTCAGCGCCGGGGATCAGGCGCAGGTGATGAACCTGTTCGGCTATACCGGCGTCGGCACGCTGGCCATGGCGGCGGCGGGCGCGCAGATGGTGCATGTCGATGCCTCCAAGAAGTCGGTGGCGCAGGCGCGGGCCAACGCCGCGCTGTCGGGGCTGGAGGACCGGCCGGTCCGCTGGATCGTCGACGATGCGGCGAAGTTCGTCGCGCGCGAGGTGCGGCGCGGGCGGCGCTATGACGGCATATTGCTCGATCCCCCCAAATATGGCCGTGGGCCCGATGGAGAGGTCTGGCGGCTGGAGGAGGATCTGCCGGGGCTGATCGCCCATTGCCGGCAATTGCTGGATGCGGACAGCCGCTTTCTGTTCCTGACCGTCTATGCCGTGCGCATGTCGGCGCTGGCCATCGGGGAATTGCTGCGCCAGGCCTTTGCCGATCTGCCGGGCACCGTGGAAGCGGGCGAACTGGCGGTGCGCGAAGAGGCGCGCGGATTGATGCTGCCCACCGCGATCTGGGCCCGGTGGAGCCGCTGAGTCCATTCCGTCATTGGGCGACGGGCGGCTGAAGTTTCTTCCGTCTGCGCGGTCCAGACGTGTCGACCGGCTCCTGCCCGCGCCCGATTTAACGCGGTGCGCTTTAGAAACTGGCCTTCAGCCCGTCGATCACGAACTGAGCGGCCAGTGCCGCCAGCAGGACGCCCAGCAGCCGCGTGATCACCGCTTCGATCTTGGCGCCGAGCAGCGCCATGATCGGCCCCGCCGCCAGCAGCGACCCCAGCATCAGCACCAGCGTCACGACCACCGCGCCGATCACCACCAGCCGCTCGCTCAGCCCTTCCGCCCGTGACATCAGCAGCATGACCGTGGCGATCGAACCCGGCCCGGCGATCATCGGCATCGCCATGGGGAAGACCGAAACATCCTCGACCTCGGGCGTTTCCGCGATCTTCTGGGCCCGGTCCTCTCGCCGCTGGGTGCGCTTTTCGAACACCATGTCCATGGCGATGATGAACAGCATGATCCCACCCGCGATGCGGAAACTGTCCAGCTCTATTCCCAGCACGCCCAGCAACTGCTTGCCCCAGAGCGCGAACAGCAGCAGGATGCCTGCGGCGATGGCCACGGCGCGGATCGCCATGCCGCGCCGCTGGATCTGCGTCGCGCCGGTGGTGAGGCTGGCATAGATCGGCGCGCAGCCCGGCGGGTCGATCACCACGAACAGGGTGACGAAGGCGGAGATGAACAGTTCCGTCATGGCGCCGCGGCCACCCTGTCGTCGATCACCGTTTCATAGCCGGTGCCGTTCCACATGCGCACGGTCACGCGGCGGCTGCCGTCCGGGGCGGCTTCTGCGCTCCAGCTCAGGCTTTCGTCGCCGGGAACCGGCTGTATCCCGCCCGTTTTGCGATCCGGAGGGGGAACGGCCGACCGGGGGCCGTCGCCGGCGCGGCCGCGCTTGCAGGTCGCGACCTTGCCGATGAGGAATTCGGGCGCTTCACGGGCGCTGGCGAGCGTGTCGCCATGGTCCATGATCCATTTCCATTCGCCCTTCCTGTCCCGTTGCCAGATGGTGGTGAAATAGCCGACCGATCCGTCCGGCCGCTTCCAGCCGCCGGTGCTGGCCGCCAGATTGCCGTCGCAGGACACATAGATGGCCGACGGCGTCCAGCTTACCGGGGCGGGCGGATCGGCGCGGCCCTTCAGCCATTGCTTCGCCAGCACCCGCTGCGGCACGAACATCACCGCCTCGTCCGCCGCCGTTGCGCGGAAGGCGGTCCATTGCCCCTTCTGCTGCGCCAGCCGGTTGAAGGCGAGTTCGGCGGCGAACACGGAACTGGGATCGGGTTGATAACGCATGGGCGGGCGCGCGCCCACCAGCGCCGGCAATGTCAGGGCAAGAAGCGCGGCGCGCGCCTTCACAGCCCCTCCGGCTTGGGCAGTCCGGCCCGCGCATGCGCCGCCACCAGCGTATTGCGCAGCAGGACGGCGATGGTCATCGGCCCGACGCCGCCCGGCACCGGGGTGATGGCGCGGACATGCGCCAGCGCCTCGGCCGTGGCGACGTCGCCGACGATCCGGCTCTTGCCGTCATCCGTATCGGTGACGCGGTTGATGCCGACGTCGATCACGGTCGCGCCGGGCCTGATCCACTCGCCCTTCACCATTTCCGCCCGGCCCACGGCGGCGACGACGATGTCGGCGCGATGCACCACCGAGGCGATGTCCCGCGTGCGGCTGTGCGCGATGGTGACCGTGCAATTTTCCGCCAGCAGCAATTGCGCCATCGGCTTGCCCACGATGTTGGAGCGGCCGACGACCACCGCCTCCAGGCCGGAAAGGTCGCCCAGCTCATCCTTCAGCAGCATGATGCAGCCCAGCGGCGTGCAGGGCACCAGCGCCTCCTGCCCGGTGGCGAGCAGGCCCGAATTGACGACATGGAACCCATCCACATCCTTGGCGGGATCGATCGTGCCGATCACCGATGCTTCGTTGATGTGCGACGGCAGCGGCAACTGGACGAGGATGCCGTCCACCCGGTCGTCGGCATTCAGTTCCTCGACCAGGTCCAGCAATTCCTCCTCGCCTATGGAAGCGGGCAGCTTGAACTCCATGCTTTCCATGCCCACGGCGACGGTCATCTTGCCCTTGTTGCGGACATAGACGGAACTGGCCGGGTCCTCGCCCACCAGCACCACGGCCAGACCTGGCTTGCGTCCCGTCTTCGCTATGAAAGCGCCGACCCCGTCCGCGACCTTGCCGCGAAGCGTCTCCGCAAAGGCCTTGCCGTCGATGATCTTGCCGATGGTCATGATGCTTCACCCTGTTCTTCGATAATGGTGGAGAGCCGGCCATAGGCCAACGCTTCACCGCCCCCCTTGATCCGCAGCCGCTTTAGCCGGTTGGTGTCGCCCGATTCCAGCGAAATCGCGCTGCGGGGCCAATCCAGCCGCTTCGCCAGCAGCGCGATCAGCGCCGCATTGGCCTTGCCCTTTTCCGGCACGGCGCGGACGCGGGCGCTCAGCCACGCCGCGCCCCTGTCGTCCGTCCAGACGCCGCCGACCTCCTCCCGCGTCGCGCCCGGCGTCAGGCGGACGGAGAGGAGGAGATCGTCGCCGTCCCGGCTCCAGACCGTCACACCAGCCCGAACAGCGGCGGCAATATGGCCTGGCGGATGATGAGAATGCCCAGCAGCACGACCATGGGCGACAGGTCGAGCGCGCCCAGGTCCGGCAGCACCCGGCGGATGGGATTGTAGATGGGCGCCGTCATCCGATCCAGCGCGACCATCACGGTGCGCACGAAATCATTAGAGAGATTGACGACGTTGAAGGCGATCAGCCAGCTCATGATGGCCTGGATGATGATGATCCACCACAGCACATCGAGCAGGATGACGATGATCTGATAGAGGGCGTAGGCCATGCGATCTCCGAATTGATGGGCATTCGCTCTAGAGCGATTTCAAGCCGGATGGAACATCAGACGGCCCGGAAATCGCGGAAAGCAAAGCCGATGGAGCCGAGGGGATGCCCGCATCGCCAGCGCGGTGGGGGATTATTCCACCAGATGCAAGGCCCGTTCGGCCAGCGGCATGGATTTCGCCAGCCCCGCCGCTATACCCCGCCCCATGGAATTTCGCGACGCCACGCCTGAGGACGCTCCCCTGATCGCCGCCTGCCATGTGGCAAGCTGGCGCAGCGCCTATGCGCATTTCATGGACCCGGCCTATCTGGCGGGCGGGATCGAGGCGGAGCGGTTGGCGCATTGGAGGCGGCGGCTGGCCGAAGCAGCGCCCACACAGCGGATCATCGTCGTGGAAGAGGAGGGGCGGCCGGTCGGCTTCGCCTGCCTGGTCGGCGCGGATCATCCGCGCTGGGGCACGCTGGTCGACAATCTGCATGCCCTGCCGGACGCCAGGGGCAAGGGGCTGGGCAGCGCCTTGTTGGCCGAGGCGGCCCGATGGTCGCTGGAGCATTTCCCCGGAAGCGGCCTGTACCTCTGGTGCTATGCCGACAATCATGCGGCGAGGGGATTTTATGGGCATCGCGGCGGGCTGGTGGTGGAAAATACGGCCAAAGCCGGTCCCGATGGGCGCACCTTGCCGGAGCAGCGCTATCATTGGGCCGATCCGGCGCTGCTTCTCAAGGGACGTTGAAGAGGCAGATGAGTGTGCTCCTGCGCGGGCGGGAGCACATGGCCTTACCGTCCGATCACCGGTGCACCAACGTGCCCGCACCGCGATCGGTGAAGATTTCCAGCAGCATCGCATGCGGCACCCGGCCGTCGAGGATGACGGCGGCGTCCACCCCGCCTTCCACCGCACGGACGCAGGTTTCCAGCTTCGGGATCATGCCGCCGCTGATGGTGCCGTCCTCCTCCAGTCCCTGGATCGCCGCCGGGTCGAGATCGGTCAGCAACTGGCCCTGCTTGTCCAGCACGCCCGCCACGTCGGTGAGGAGGAAGAAGCGCGCCGCCTGCAATTCCGCCGCTATGGCGCCCGCCATGGTGTCGGCATTGACATTGTAGGTGTGCCCGTCCGCGCCGATGCCTACCGGCGCGACCACCGGAATGATCCCGTTCTGCGTCAGCGTGTCGAGGATGCTGCGGTCGACCCGCACCGGATCGCCGACAAAGCCCAGGTCGACATTGCGTTCTATGCCGGAATTGGGGTCCGCCTCCCGCTTGCCCAGCACCTTTTCGCAGAGGACCAGGCCGCCATCCTTGCCCGAAATGCCCACCGCGCGGCCGCCAGCGCCGGAGATCCAGCCCACGATCTCCTTGTTGATCGATCCGGCCAGCACCATTTCCGCGATCTGCGCGGTTTCCTTGTCAGTGACGCGCAGGCCGCCGACGAACTGCGATTCGACGCCCAGCTTCTTCAGCATCGCGCCGATCTGCGGTCCGCCGCCATGGACGACGACGACATTGATGCCGACCGCCTTCATCAGCACGACATCCTCCGCGAAATCGCGCGCCGCCTCCGGATCGCCCATGGCATGGCCGCCATATTTCACGACGAAGGTCTTGCCCGCATATCGCTGCATATAGGGCAATGCTTCGACGAGGGTTTCGGCCTTGGCGAGGAGCGCCGGATCGGGGGCGTGCTTGCTGTTCATGCGCGGGCGCATAGGGCACTATGCGCCCAGCCGCAAGCTAACGATCCAGCCGCCGCCCCAGCGCGACCAGCGCATAGATGACGGGCGGCACCAGCAGCGCCGACAGCGTGATCTTCGCCAGCATCTGGCCCAGCAGCAGCTCTCCGATCGGGAACACGCCGTAAAAGGCGATGGAGACGAAGAGCAGGGTATCCGCGATCTGCGACAATATGCTTGCGACCGCGGCGCGCAGCCAGAGCAGGCGGCTGCCCTCCCGCCCCTTGAGCGCGGCGAAGAGGGTGACGTTCAGCGTCTGTGAAATGCCATAGGCGATGATCCCGCCCAGCCAGATGCGCGGCGTGCCGCCCATCATCAGCGCGAAGGCGTCGCGCCTTGCCGGGTCCATGTCGCTGGCGGCGGGCACGGACAGCACGACGATGGACAGCAATATGGAGGCGATCAGCGGCAGGAAGCCCACCTGCACCAGCCGGTTGGCGACGGCGCGGCCATGCAGTTCCGCCACGGCGCTGGAAATCGTCACCAGCAGCAGGAAGGCGAATATGCCTGCCTCCACCGCCAGCGGACCAAGGCCGAACCAGGGACCGATGGCGGACAGCGGCCCCAGCGTCACCTGCTTGTTGCCGAGCACGCCCGCAATGCAGACCATGCCGCCATAGAAGATCGAAAAGACGAAAAGCGAACGCGCAATGGGCGCGGGATGCGAAGCCATTGCCGGCACTTACCGGGGTTTCGGCGGAGTGGGAAGTGCTTAGAAGGCGGGGCAGCTTCCGTTCGCCCGTTCAGCTCTCCAAAGCGCCCTTGGCGGCGCGCAGCCCCGCCTTGCCGTTCCGCGCGAGTGTGCGCTTCAACGCTTCCGGGCTTGGCGCGACGAGGAAGCCGAAGCTGACGCAGCCCTGTTTCGTCTCCACCGCATGGTGCAGGCGATGGGCCTGGACGATCCGCTTCATATAGGCGGAGCGGGGGACGTGGCGATGGCCGATGCGGCGATGGACGATGATGTCGTGGAAGCCGAGATAGATGGCGCCATAGGCCGCGATGCCGGCGCCCATCGCCGTCGCCCAGTCGCCCCACTGCCACTGCACGCCGCCCAGCAGCAGCAGGATGGAGGGCATGGCGAAGATCACGAAATAGAGGTCGTTCGCTTCCCAGCGGCCGGTGCGTTCCCGATGGTGGCTGGCGTGCAGGAACCAGCCCGGCCCGTGCATCACCCAGCGATGCATGACATAGGCGAAGCCCTCCATCGCGACGACTGTCGCGAGGAAGATGAGGATGAGCGAAAGGGCGGTCATCGGCGCATTATAGGTTGCGACCTGCATGCAGGCGAGCTGCAAAGGACAAAAAAAGGCCGCGACCGAAATGGATCGCGGCCCTTCGTAACTTGTCGTGCGATCAGAAGGACGCGGTAACCGAACCTACCACGCCGCCCCTGGCGGCATCGCGGAAGTTGCCAGCGCCAGCATTCGGCCGGAAATGGGTGTCGGTGTCCACATAGCTGACGCCGAAGGTCAAATGGCTCCAGGTGTAGGTCGCGCCGATGCTCCAGTCGGTATAGCCTTTGCCGACGGGAACGAGATAGCTCGGCCCGAAGCTGTGGCCCAGATGTGCCGACACGCCCAGCGGGGAATTCGGAATGCTGGCCGACAGGTCACCGGCAAGGTACAGATTGTCTTCCTTGTGAACGCCGTCGACGGTGAGCGCCTTGGCCTTGGGAGCATAGTTGGCGGTCAATTTGGCGGTCGCCGGGCCGAAGGTGCCCTTGATCGATGCATAGGGCTCGACGAAGTCGGTGTTGCCGCCGCCCGAGCCGGGATAGTAATAATAGAGTACGCCGACATCGAACGTGGCCGCGCCGACGGTCTTGGAGTAACCGGCGATCAGGTCAAGTTCCTGATCGCTGCCAGCGGCGACATAGTCATCGATCGAGCTGCCCCAGGTCGAGACGTAGAAGCCCGAACTGTGCGTCACGGTGAGGCCGCCCTGCAATGCGAAGCGCTTGTCCGTCTGCGAAATGCCGCGGAAGCGATAATCCGTGACCACGGCAGCGTTGCCGGTCACGGTGAGATCCGGAGTGGGCTCGTCCTGAGCGAAGGCCGGTGCCGACATGGCGGCAAGGGCAAGGGCCGAGAGGCCGAGTATGGACTTACGCATATGATTTCCCCTTGATGGTATCTGCGATCGTCCCACCTGCGTCATGGTCCCGGATCTCTATCGCCCTGCACGGGATGGACCGGGTTGCCTCAACGAAGGAGGGATGCCTTTCCCCGCTGCGGCGCACAAGATTTTATTGCTGGTCGATGAAGTTTGCTGCTGTAATGTTGCTGGTCTGCAACAAAATCAGGCATGATTATGGCACCGGGCGCGGCCGCGCACGGTTTTCGCCGCAATTCGGGACTGGCCGGCTAGGGGAAAAGGGGCGCTGAATCCCGCGCCGCGTGAATGACGCGCTGCGGATAGGGGATGGTGATGCCATGTTCGCGGAACAGCAGCCAGAGCCGGCCGAGCACATCGGACTTCACATTGCCGACGCCGCTTTCCGGGTCGCTGATCCACACCAATATGTCATGTTCGACCCGGTTCTCGCCAAAGGCGGTGAGCCAGACATTGGGCTTGGGATTGCGGAGCACGCGGGGGCTTTCCTGCGCGGCGCGCAGCATCAGTTCCTGCGCCAGCTTCAGGTCGCTGTCATAACCGATGCCGACGGGGATGCGGACGCGGACGTTGCGGTCGGAATAGGACCAGTTCTCCACCTCCTGCGTCATCAGGTTTTCGTTCGGGATCAGATGTTCCTTGCCGTCGCGGGTGATGACGCTGACGGCGCGCACGCCGATCTTGTTCACCCAGCCGAAGCTGTCGCCCACGACGATGACGTCGCCCGGCTTGATCGATCGGTCCATCAGCAGGATGATCCCGGCGATCAGATTGCCGAAGGTCTTCTGCAGGCCGAAACCCACGGCCAGCCCCAGCGCGCCGGAGAAGACGGTGAAGGCGGTGAGGTCTATCCCCAGCAGGTCGACGCCGATGAAGAAGGCGGCGACGACCACGACGATGGCGGCCAGCTTCTGCGCCAGCAGCTTCTGCGTGGCGTCCAGTCCATGGGCGCGGCTGATGCTGCGTCCGACGATGCGGTTGGCCAGGCGGACCAGGGCGAACAGCGCGACGCAGATCGCGGCCATGCTGACCAGCCCGAGCAGGGTGACGCGCCGCCTGCCGAGGTCGAGGCCCACGCCGTCCAGCATGTCCGCCACCGGGGCGAAGCCGCCGCTGCTGCCGGAAAGGACCATCACGAACAGCAGCAGGGCGATCGGCAGCACGGCAAGGCGCGCTATGGCGAGGCTGCGCAATATGTGGACGGCCAGCAGCGAGAGGGACAGGGCGAGCGCGGCGCTCAGGATCAGATGGGCGAAGTCCCCGATCGGCCAGAAGGCGACGGCCAGGGCCATGACGAGGGCGGCGATGGCGTGGCGCAGGATCGGGCGCAGATGCCCCGCCAGCGCCTCCCCCAGGGCGCGGAAGCGGTGGCGCAGGCGCGGCGAGGCGAACCGGGCGACGGCGCTGGCGACCAGATGGATGGCGACGGCCAGCGCCAGCGCGACCAGGGGATGGACGATGGCGGGATCGCCCGGCAACAGGGACAGGAGATCGGGCAAGCCCGGCGTCATCCGCGCATGGCCCGGAAGCGGGCAAGGCCCGCGTCGAGATCGGCTATCAGGTCGTCGCTGTCCTCCAGCCCGATCTGGAGCCGGACGAGCGGCCCCTCCGCCTGCCAGGCGGTGGCGGTGCGGTAGCGCGCAGGATCGACGGGCAGGGCCAGGCTTTCGAAGCCGCCCCAGCTATAGCCGATGCCGAAATGGGCGAGACCGTCGATCAGGGCGGCGCGGGCCTTTTCATCGCCGCCCTTGAGGACGAAGCTGAACAGGCCGCTGGAGCCGGTGAAATCGCGTTGCCACAGGGCATGACCGGGGCAGGAGGGCAGGGCCGGGTGGAGGACGCGGGCGACATCGGGCTGCTGCGACAGCCATTGCGCGATGCGCAGGGCGCTCGCCTGGTGCTGGTTGAGGCGGACGCCCAGGGTGCGCAGGCCCCGCGCGGCGAGCCAGGCGTCGTCGGGGCTGGTCATCTGGCCGAACAGATAGGCGGTCTGGCGGATTTTCGGGAAGAAGGCTGGGGTGGCCGTCACCGATCCGATCATCACATCGCTATGGCCGACGATATATTTGGTGCAGGCGAGGATGCTGATGTCGACGCCATGGCTGAGCGCCGGGAAGAACCAGGGCGTGGCCCAGGTGTTGTCGATCAGGGTCGCCACGCCCCGGTCGCGGGCTATGGCGGTGATGGCGGGAACGTCCTGCACCTCGAAGGTCAGGCTGCCGGGGCTTTCCAGGAAGATGGCGCGGGTGGCGTCGGTGATGAGGTCCGCGATCCCGGCGCCCACGGCCGGGTCGTAATAGACCGTCTCTATGCCGAGCGGACGCAGCATCTGCTCGCAGAAATTGCGGGTCGGATCATAGGCGCTGTCGACCATCAGGAGCTGGTCGCCGGGTTTCAGCACCGCCATCAGCGCGCAGGCGATGGCCGCCACGCCCGATGGGTAGAGCATGGTGCCTTCGGCGCCCGGCTCCATTTCGGTGAGGGCGTCCGACAGGCTCCATGCCGTTGGCGTGCCCTTGCGCCCGTAGAACAGGCGTTCATGCGTGCTGCGCCCCGCCGCGCTGCGCAGATGCGCGACATCGTCGTAGAGAATGGTGGAGGCCCGCCACACCGGCGGGTTGACGATGCCGCCGGGCTGGCCCGGCATGCCCGTCCATTCGGGCTTGCGGCCTGCCTGTGCGATCTGGGTCAGGGGCTTGCGGTCGCGCCGCTTGTCGGCATCCTGGCTCATGCGGCGGGGCCGGTCGCTTTCGGCGTGGCCGGGTCCAGCCCCCATTCGGACCAGCTTCCGTCATAGAGGGTGACGTCGGTCTTGCCGAGCAGTTCGAGGCCCGCGAGCAGGATCGCCGCCGTCACGCCGCTGCCACAGCTCGTGATGATCGGACGGTCGAAATCGGTCCCGGCGTCCAGGAACAGGCGGCGAAGGTCCTCGCCCCGCTTCATGCTGTTGTCGGCATGATAGAAGGCGGAGGAGGGAATGTTGCGGCTGCCCGGAATATGGCCCGACGCCATGCCGGGGCGGGGCTCCTTCTCCTCCCCCGTGAAGCGTGCCGCGCCGCGTGCGTCGAGCACCTGTTCGGCCTGGCTTTCGAGGTTGGCGAGAAGATCCTCCTTGGTGCGGACCTGCCCGACGGCGCGTTTCGCAACGGCATTGCCGGGCGGTGGCGCCGGCATGCCGCTTTCCGTCGGCCGTCCCTCCGCCAGCCATTTGGGCAGGCCGCCGTCGAGGATCGCCGCGCCCTTGCCCACGCCATAGAGGCGCATCATCCACCAGCCGCGCGCCGCGCTGTGGGTGGGGCTGTTGTCATAGACGACGATCCGGCTGTCCGCGTCGATGCCCAGCCGGCGGCAGCGCTCCGTCATGAAATCGTCGGTCGGCAGCATGCCGGGGCGCGGATCTTCCGCGTCGGCCAGGCTTGGCAGGTCGAGGAACGCGGCGCCGGGGATATGGACGGCCTCGAACTCGGCCCCGGGATCGCGGGGCACGCCGGGAAGGAACAGGCTGGCGTCGACGATCCGGAGGTCGGGCTTGCCCAATTCTCCCTCAAGCCAGTCGGTCGATACCAATATGTCCATGCGTGCCCTTGCTCCCTCGCTCGTTCGGCCACCTGCATGGGTGGCGCAGAGCCATTCTAGGAGCGGCGGGCGGAGGTGGGAAGGGCCGATTGGCCTTAGCTGGAGAGGTTGAGCGCGGTCGCGCGGCTGCCGGGGGTGCGGTATTGGCGCGGGCCAAGGTCAAGGCGGAAGGGGGAGAGGCGCTCGACCGGGGGCGATTGTTCTTCCCCGACGATGAAGACGCTGCCGCTGCGTCCCGTGCCTTCGCGGTCGCCCGTCCAGCTATAACGGGCGTCGAAGGCGATCAGCGGGATCAGCAGGGCCCGCTGGCCCATGGGGATGGCGGCGATCGCCTGTGCGTCCAGGCGCATTTCCCCGCTGAGCTTCTGCGTCTCGCCGGGCGCGATGGATACCACCGAATGGACGGGGAGGCCGGTTTCGCCCGCGAAGAATGGCTGGAACAGCGCCTGTTGCTGCGCATCGGCATTGGCGATCAGGCTGCGGACGAGGATGTCCTCCGCCGTGCGGCTGCCGCGATTGTGGAGCGTCAGCCGGTAGGCGATGGTCGCGCCCAGCAATGTCAGGCGGGCGGCCTGCACGTCCATGGCGAGATCGATCCATGGGCGGTCGGCATCGTCGGGCGCGGGCTTGGGTTCGGGCGGGGCAGGCATTGCCCTGGCTTGCGGCGGGGGTGTAGCCGGCACGGGCGGCGGCGCGGCTTCGGCTTCGTAGGGCGGTTCCTCCGCCGCGCCCTGCTTGCGGCGGCGCAGCCGGAAGCGGGCTCCGATCAGCAGGACGGCGGCGACCGCTGCGGCGGCGGCGATCCAGGGCCATGTGGGGGCGGGGGGCTGCTGAGGCGGGCCCAGCGGCGCCGGCGTCGGGCTGGGGACGGTGGCGTTGTCGGCAGGGGGGAGGCTCTGGTTTTCGATGGGGGATGGCGGCGGAGGCGTCTCCGCGGGGGCGGGTTTTTCGGCCGGGGTCTGGCTCTGCGGTGCAGCTTGCGGTGCAGCTTGCGGCGCGCGCTCCGGCCGGGAGGATGGCCGGGTGGGCTGGCTTTGCGGCTGCGGCTGGGCAGGCGCCGGGGCGGCGATGGGCGGAAGCTGGATCGTCGGCGCGACGACCGGCGGCGGCGTCACCGTGGTGGGCGCGCCACGAAACACGTCCAGTTCCGGCCCCTGTGCATTGGGATTGGTCTGGGTCTGCGGCTGGGTGCGAGGCAGGTTGAAGACCGGATCGGCGCTATTTTCCTGCTGGGCGAGGGCAGGCGTGGCCAGCAGCAGCGGCGCGGCGAACAGAAGCGAGAAGCGGAACCCCATGGGTGGCAGCCAAGGCATCCGCCCAAGTGAACCCGCCATGAACGAAAGGCAAGAGAGGCGCGGCGATGACATCTGCCGTGCAATGGCGTAGATGGCCTGCCATGACTGACATGCCGACTCCACTTCATCTGGGCCAGGCCAGTGCCTTGCCTGCGCGTCCCGAAGACGCCGTGCTCGACTATGTGCCCAATCCCCGGCCGGGAAAGCCCTATCTGGTGCGCTTCACCGCGCCGGAATTCACCTCGCTCTGCCCAGTGACGGGGCAGCCGGACTTCGCCCATCTGGTGATCGACTATGCGCCCGCCGCAACCATCGTCGAATCGAAGTCGCTGAAGCTGTTCCTGGGCTCCTTCCGCAACCATGCCGCCTTCCATGAGGATTGCACGGTCGGGATCGGGGAGAGGCTGTTCGCGGAGATGAACCCGATCTGGCTGCGCATCGGCGGATACTGGTATCCGCGCGGGGGCATTCCCATCGATGTGTTCTGGCAATCGGGCGAGCCGCCGGCGGGGCTATGGCTGCCGTCGCAGGATGTGCCGGGCTATCGCGGGCGGGGTTGAGCCGCCCTTGTCGTCATGTCAGCGAAAGCTGGCATCTCAGGAGGCAATGCGTGACCGCGAGGCGAAGCTGGACCTATATCATGACAAACAAGCCCCGTGGCGTGTTGTATGTAGGGATTACCACCAACCTTGCCGTTCGCGTCGATCAGCACCGTCGCGGCATGGGTTCGGATTTCTGTCGCAAATATAATCTGCATCGGCTGGTGCTGGCCGAGGAGCATGGCCGGGTCGATGACGCCATCGCCCGGGAGAAGGCGCTGAAGGCCTGGAAGCGGGATTGGAAGCTTCAGTTGATCGAGCAGAGCAATCCTGAGTGGCGGGATTTGTCCGACTTCATCGCGTAGCGGCCTGAGATCCCAGCTTTCGCTGGGATGACGAAGCTCTTTGTTTGACAAACGAACAACAACATTCGACCAACGACATCATCGGTGGGACGCCCGGCTTGACCGGTGAAGCGAAAGGGGCGATCCCCCTGTCATCCTGGCGCGAAGCTTTTGCCGCGCCGTTCCAACCTGTCGGAGTTGCGAACCTCATGTCCTTTTCGAAGATCCTTCCGCTGATGCTGGCGGCCGCGCCGCTTGCCATGGCGATGCCGGCGCTGGCGCAGACGGCGCCTGCCGGACCCGCCGCGGGCGTGACCACCCAATTGCCCCGTGGCGCCGCGCCAAGCCATTATGCCATCACCGTCACCCCCGATGCGGCCAATCTGAAGTTCACGGGCAAGACGACCATCGACGTCACCGTGACGCAGGCGATGCCTGCGCTGGTGCTGAACGCCGCCGACCTGACGGTGAGCAGCGTCACCCTGACTCCCGCAAAGGGCAAGGCGGTAAAGGGAACCGCGAAGATCGACGCCGACGCGCAGACCGTCACCTTCGACTTCGGCAAGCCGGTCCAGCCGGGCAGCTACAAGCTTGCCATCGACTATGCGGGGATCATCAATACGCAGGCGAATGGCCTGTTCGCGCTCGATTATACCGACAATGCGGGTCAGGCGAAGCGCGCCCTCTTCACCCAGTTCGAGGCGCCCGACGCCCGCCGTTTCGTGCCGAGCTTCGACGAGCCGAGCTACAAGGCGACCTTCGACCTTTCCGCCGTCATCCCCGCCGACCAGCTTGCGGTCAGCAACATGCCGGTCAAGGGCAGCAGCGACGCCGGATCGGGGAAGAAGCTGGTGACTTTCGGCACCAGCCCCAAAATGTCCTCCTATCTGCTGTTCTTTGGTCTGGGCGAACTGGAGCGCGCCACCAAACAGGCGGGCGCGACCGAGGTCGGCGTGATCACCGGCAAGGGGAATACGGGGAAGGCGCAACTCGCGCTCGACGCTTCGGCGGCGATCCTGCCTTATTATAACGACTATTTCGGCGTGCCCTTCCCGCTGCCCAAGCTGGACAATGTCGCCGGGCCGGGACAGAGCCAGTTCTTCTCCGCCATGGAGAATTGGGGCGCGATCTTCACCTTCGAACGCGCGCTGCTGGTCGATCCGCGCTTCACGTCGGAAAGCACGCGGCGGACCATCTATTCCATCGTCGCGCATGAAATGGCGCACCAGTGGTTCGGCGATCTCGTCACCATGGCCTGGTGGGACGACCTCTGGCTGAACGAGGGTTTCGCAAGCTGGATGGCGACCAAGGTCACGGACAAGCTCAACCCCGAATGGGAAATGCTGCTTTCCCGCGTCAATGGCCGCGAGCGGGCGATGAGCCTCGATTCGCTGGCGACGACCCACCCGATCCTCCAGAAGATCCACACCGTCGATGAGGTGAACCAGGCGTTCGACGACATCACCTATGAAAAGGGTGAGGCGGTCATCACCATGCTGGAGGGCTTTGCCGGGGAGGATGCGTGGCGATCGGGCATCCGCGCCTATATGAAGCAGCATGCCTATGGGAACACCGTGACCGACGACCTCTGGAAAGCGGTCGAGGGCGCGGGCGCCAAGGGCGTGGTGGGCATCGCGCATGATTTCACCAGCCAGCCGGGCATTCCGCTGGTGAAGGTGGACAGCGCCCAGTGCCAGGGCGGTTCGACCATCCTGTCGCTTTCGCAGGGCGAGTTCAGCCGCGATCGCAAGGACAAGGTGCCGCTCAAATGGAATGTGCCGGTGATGGCCCAGGCTATCGGTCAAGCGGGCGGCGGGGCGCAGCAGCGGCTGATCCTCAATGGCTCGGCGCAGGTCACGCTGCCGGGCTGCGGCGCCTATATCATCAATGCGGGGCAGACGGGCTATTATCGCTCGCTCTATCCGGAGGCGAATGTGAAGGCCCTTGCGAAGGACTTCACCAAGCTCGCCTCCATGGACCAGATCGGCCTGCTGGCGGACAATTTCCAGCTTGGTCTGGGCGGCTATCAGCCCATGGGACTGGCCCTCGACCTGATCGACGCCGTGCCCGCGACGGCCAGCCCCGCCGTGCTGGCGGAGGTGCCGGACTATCTCGACAGCGCCCATATGATGCTGGAGAGCGACAAGGCCGCGCAGGCGCGGGTTGCCGCCTATGCCTCGAAAAAGCTGAGCCCTGTGTTGGCGACCGTCGGTTTCGACGCCAGGCCGGGCGAGAATCCGCAGGTGCCGGTCCTGCGGTCGGCGCTGGTGTCGACGCTGGGCGGCATGGGCGACAAGGCCGTGGTGGCGGAGGCGAACAGGCGCTTCGCCGCGCTGGCCGGCAATCCGGCGGCGCTGGACGGGCCGCTGCGCAATGTCTGGCTGCGGATCATTGCCGAGAATGCCGACGCCGCGACCTGGGACAGGCTGCGCGCCATGGCCAATGGGGCGAAGACGGACCTCGAAAAGAGCACGGTCTTCGCGCTGCTGGGCGTCGCCAAGGATGAGGCGCTGGCGAAGAAGGCGCTGGACCTCGCCATGACGGACGAGCCGGGCAAGACGACCAGCGCGGCGATCATCTCCGCCGTGGGCGGGGAGCATTCGATGCTTGCCGTCGACTATGTGCTGGCGCACCGCCAGCAATATGAGGCGATGATCGACGTGTCGGCGCGGAGCCAGGCGATTGCGCGGCTGGGCGGCAACTCCGCCGATCCGGCGATGGTGACGAAGCTGGACGCCTATGCGACCCAATATCTGACGCCGGAATCGCGCAAGGTGGTGGATCGCTCCATCGCCGCGATCAAGACGCGGATCGAGACGCGGGCGCGGCTGAAGCCTGCGCTGCTCGCCTGGTTCGCCAGGAAGTGAGATGGGGGGCGGTGGAGCGATCCACCGCCTTTTTTTGGTCCTCCCCATCTTTCGATGGGGAGGAATTCTTACAGCAACCGCCGCTCGAACGCGCCGCGTTCCAGTTCCTCCCGGAAATCGGGATGGGCGATCCCGATCAGCGCGCGGGCGCGTTCCGACAGCGTCTTCCCCTTCAGGTCGACCCAGCCATGTTCGGTGACGACGATGTGGGTGTCGGTGCGCGGCGTCGTGACGGGGCCGTCGAGCCATGGCACGATCCGCGAGACCGTCCCCTTGGCCGCCGTCGAGTGGCAGGCGATGATCGACCGGCCGCCTTTCGACGCATAGGCGCCGCGCACGAAATCGAGCTGGCCGCCGGTGCCGCTATATTGGCGGCCGTTCATATATTCGGAGTTGCAGGCGCCGCTGAGGTCCACCTGAATCGTGGCGTTGACTGAAATCACCCTGTCGTTCTGCGCGATGATGTGCGGCGCGTTCACATGCTCGACCGGATGCGCCTCCAGCGCCGGATTGTCGTGCAGGAAGTCGTAAAGGCCCTGGTCGCCCATGGCGAAGGTGAAGACCGAGCGGCCGGGATGGATTTTCTTGCCGCTGTTGTCGACCACGCCGGCCTTGATCAGGCCGACGAGGCCGGGCGTGAGCAGTTCGGTATGGATGCCGAGGTTCCGATGATCCATCAGCGCGGCGCAGACCGCGTCCGGCACGGCGCCGATGCCCATTTGCAGGCAGGCGCCGTCCTCCACCATGCCGGCGATGATCGCGCCGATGGCATCGTCATTGGGCGTGCGCGGAAGGGGCGGAATCTGCACCAGGGGGACATGGTTTTCCACGATGGCCGTGACCGCCGAGAGCGGAATTTTGCAGTCGCCATGGACATAGGGCATGGCGGGATTGACCTCCACGATCAGCCGCGCGCCGCTGCGCGCGACCATCAGTGCGTAATCGGTGTTGGTGCCCAGGCTGAAGCAGCCGTCGGCATCCATGGGCGAAACGGTGACGAACAGCGTATCGACGCGCAGATGCTCGGTCAGGATGCGCGGTATCTGGTGGAATTGCACAGGAAGGGTTTCGACCAGGCCTTGCGCGCTGCCGGCGCGCAGGGCGTCGTTCCCCCGTTCGACGCCACCGTGGAACAGGCTGACATGGCGGATGCGGTCGTGAAGGTCGGGCGCGAGGATGGACTCGCTGGCCGCGGCGCAGGCGAGCATGCAGTAAAGCGTGCCGCCGGTGAGATCGCCCGAGCGGACGCGGACGGCCAGCGCATCCATCAGCGCGGGCGGGTAGCTGACGCCGAGACCGACGACCATCTTCGCGCCGTCCGGGACCAGTGCGGCCGCCTCAGCCGCCGACATGGTCCTGGCGCGATATTTTTCTGTGATGGGCATCCTTCTCTCCCCGGCTTTCGGGGGATTGTCGCGCCGTTGGCGCGGGAGTGCAATGGCGACGAAAGTAGGGGGGCGTCTTGCTTGCACGCCCCCTGCGCAAGCCGGGGAAGCTTTCAGCGGGCGAGGCCGAGCGCCCGGACGATGTCGTCCCATGCGACCAGCTTGAAATTCTGGGCCGCGGTTGCATTGTGGCCGTCCTGCGCCACGAACAGGCCGCCGGGATAGTCCGGCCCGAAATCGCCCAGCATCAGGTCGATGCCGTCGGTTTCCTCCGACCCGCCTATGGCGCCGTCGACCACGCGGAAGCGGCCGGCATAGCTGTGGTCGCTCAGGCGATAGGCGACATAGGCATTGTCCCCCTGGCTGGAGACGAGGACATAGCCGTCCTTCTCGCCCATCGGCGCGATGGCGACGCCTTCGGCATCCATGACGAGGTTCCTGCCGTCCGCCGCGGCGATCCTGGCGGGCGTCGCGGACCCGCCGGCGCGGGCATCGAAGCGCCAGAGGCCGACATCCTCCTCCGCCACATAGGCCATGCCGGTGCGGTCATCCACCGCGCAGCCCTCCGCCTGGGAGCCAAGCTTCAAGGTCCGGACGATGCTGCCCCTGGGCGTGGCGTCGGACATGTCGAGCGCGACCTGGTTCACCGTGCCGTCCTTCAGCACGACGAAGGCGTAGGTCGCACTCGCCGCGCGATAGAGGCAGACGCCATAGGCTTCGCCCCGCCCGGCATCGACCTTGCCGAGCGCCGAGAGTTTCGCGGTGGCGGGATCGAGGCGGAACAGGGCCAGCTTCGCATGGGCAAGGTCGTTGCGATCGCTGGCGGCCACCAATATACCGCTTTGACCGGCGATCCCCACACCGTCCCGCAGGTCGACATTGTTGACCCGGCCCGCGTCGAGAAAGTCGCGGGTCTTGCCGTCCAGCCCATAGACATAGAGCCCCGCCTTCTTGTCGGTGCCCACGATCAGGCTTTGCCCTGGATCGGCGGCGTTGCGCCAGATCGCCGGATCGTCCGCCGCGTCGGCATTGGGGGTGCCGACCGGGGCGGTTTCCCCGCGCGCGGTGACGGTCGCGGCTGGAGTGGCGTTGGCGATGCGCTGGGCCAGCGGGCGTTCGGGCGCTGGCGCGGCGCAAGCGGCGAGCAGAAGAGTCGCGCAAAGGGCGACGGATAAAGGTCTCGTCATGAAGTTCCCCCGTTCGCGGCGCCTCTTGGACGCGCTTCATGACGATGATGTGACAGGCACAGCCGGAATATCGCCCGGCATGTCACTGTTCTGTCACCATAATTTCACGCGATTGTATTCCCGCCGATCTAGGTGCCCCGCCAAGCCTATTCGACAAGGCCGTTCCAACAGGGGGATCATATGCAGCATAGTTTCATCCGGCAGCGCGCCGGCGTGCCGTCCGTTCGTCTGGCTCTGGCCTGCGGCATAGCCGGTTGGGCCCTGGCGTCGACCCAAGCCATGGCGCAGGTTCCTGCCGCGGAAGAGGATATGGGAGCGATCGTCGTCACCGGCACCCGCCCGATCGCTGAATCCGAAGCCGCCGCGCTGGAAATCCAGAAGAACTGGGACTCGCTGGTCACGGTCGCCGCATCCGATTCCGTGGGCCGCCTGCCCGACCAGAATATCGCCCAGGCCGCCAGCCGTCTGCCGGGCATCAGCGTCGAGCGCGACCAGGGCCAGGCCCGCTACATCAACCTGCGCGGCGCGCCCAAGACCTGGACCACCCTGTCGTTCGACGGCATCAATGTGGTGAGCCCCGAGGGTCGCGACGCCCGCTTCGATTCCATCCCGTCCGCCATTGCCGGCAAGATCATCGTGTCCAAGGCGGTGACGCCCGACATGCCGGGCGAGACGGTCGCGGGCAATGTGAACGTCATCACCCGTTCGGCCTTCGACTATGACGGCTTCCATCTGGCGGGGAAGGGCGGCCTTGGCTTTGCCGAACTGGGCGACAAGAAGGAATATGAAGGCGCGCTGGTCGTTTCCGACCGATTCCAGACGGGCATCGGTGAAATCGGCGTGCTGCTGTCAGGCAGCTATTATGAGCGCAACATGGTCACGGACAATTTCGAGACCGACTATGAGCGGGTGTCGCAGGACCAGCGCCCCGGCAACGCCACCCGCTTCTGGGCGCATGAGGCGGAGAACAAGCTGTACCGCCTGACGCGCAAGAACTGGTCGGTTTCGGGCCGGGTCGACTGGAAACCGGACGAGGCCAACAGCATTTCGCTGCGGTCGGTCTACACCATCTTCACCGACGATGAAGCGCGGGACAATTACCGCTTCGACCTGGACGACCGCCAGTCGGACCTGTCGAACGGCTCGGCCGCCTGTCCGACCGCGGTGAACACCACGCCGACCACCACCGGCTATGCGGATGTCTGCATCGGCAACACGCCGCAGAAGGGCACGATCTATGGCATCGACATCCGCCAGCGCTCGACCCTGCGCGCTTTCCGCCAGTCGATCTTCACCAACACGCTGGCGGGCGATCATGAATTTGCCGATGGCTGGAAGCTGAGCTGGGTCGGCAACTACACCGAATCCAAGGACGACCGATCGATCGTCGGCGAAGCGACCTGGGACAGCCCCAGCACGCGCACGCTGCGGCCGACCGTGGCCTATGACTTCAGCGATCCCAATCTTTCGCGCCTGACGCTCTACCGCACGCTGCAACTCGCCAGCCCGACGCGCTACACGGCGGGCGCGCAGGTCACGGCGGTCGACGATTTCACCAAGCCGCTTTCAGGCTTCACCGTCCTCGACGCGGTGGACACGACCAAGGCCTATACCGGCCGCCTGGTTGTGGCGCGCGAGCTGGAGCATGCGACATTGAAGGCGGGGTTCCAGTATGACCGCCGCACCAAGACCGCCGACGAGCAGCAGATCACGCTGAATGCCGCGCAGGCCGCGACCGTCCTGCCGACCGACTACAACCAGTTCTCGATCGACCGGAAGTTCCTGGGCAAGATCCCCATGGGCTACACCTTCCGCTATTTCGATACCGACAAGATGCGGGCGGCTTCCGAAGCGGCGCAGGCGGCTTATGCCTTCGCACCCAACACCGGAAACAACTACAGGGTACGGGAAGAGGTGCTCGCCGGCTTCCTGATGGGCACTGTCCACTACGACTGGGGCTCGGTCGTGGGCGGCGTGCGTGTCGAGCATGTCAAGAACCATGGCTTTGCGATCGCCACGGTCACGCCTGTCAGCGGACCGGCGGTTTCCACGCCGGAAACGCGGGAATCCAGCCAGACGCTGGCATTCCCCAGCCTGCACATCAATTACAATATCGACGACAGCAAGAAGCTGCGCTTCTCCTTCAACAGCGGTGCGGCGCGCGCCGATTATGATCAGATGCGGCCGAACTTCGTCGTGAACGACAGCGACCGCGTGATTTCGGGCGGCAACCCCGATGTGAAGCCGGAACGGGCCTATGGCGTCGATACCTATTTCGAATGGTATGTGAAGCCTCAGGGCTATTTGATGGTCGGCCTGTTCTACAAGCATGTCGAGGACGTGCTGTATAATCAGCGGCGCACCTATGGCCTGACCGACCTCAATTCCGGCGGGATCGACCGCTCCGACTATGGCTACACCCGTATCACCAATGGCGGTTCGGGCCGCATCTATGGCATGGAAGCCGCCGCGCAGCTCCAGCTCGAACCCTGGACGGAGAATCTGGGTCTTCCTTCCTTCATGGGCGGCTTCGGTATTTCGGCCAATCTTACCCTCAATGACAGCAAGGTCGAAAAGCCTGCCGTCGAGGGCATTCCGGCGCGCAAAGTGCGCCTGCCGGGCACGTCCGACTTCGTCTACAATATCGGCGGATATTATGAGAAATACGGCCTGTCGATCCGCCTGCAATATCAGAACCGCAGCAAATGGCTGGACACGGTTTCCGATACGCTGGCGGACGCTGGCGACACTTATTGGGACTCGGACGACGAGCTGGATTTCTCGGCGCGCTATGCGATCACGAAGAATTTCGAGATTTACTTCGACGCCTCGAACCTGCTCAACCATCCCGGCCGCCGCTTCTCCGACCCGGGCAGCCTGCTGCGTGCCAGCGGCGTGCAGGCGCCCGACAGCAGCAACCAGACGATCGAGTGGGAACGCTTCGGCCGTCGCTATACGGGCGGCATCCGGTTCAACTTTTGATCCGGCGGAGGCTTGAGGGAGAGGGGGCGGCCTTGAGGCGGCCCCCCCTATTCTGTCATCCCGGTTCCCACGGGCGGCGGTAAGCTTCACCCCAAGGGGGCACTCGCCCACCGCCGCAACCGCGCATATAGCGCTGTGATGATGCCGAAGAAGGCGATCACCGAAAGCACCACGGCCCACGGATTTTCCCCCACCAGCGCCATGGGCGCGTCGCTGTCCGTCGCCGCGACGATCCCTGCGAAGGCGACACCGAACAGGCTTTCCCCGACGATGAAGCCGGTCGCCATCAGCACGCCCATGCGCTCGGCAAATTCGGGGTTGGACTGGCGCAGCGCCCAGCGATTGTAGAGATGCCCGATCACCGCGCCGACCGGGATCAGCAGGGTGAGCGCCATCGGCAGATAAATGCCCATGCCGACGGCCAGGGGTGGCAGGCGCAGCTTGCCCGCCTTGCCCAGCAGTTCGTCAATGGCGACCACCAGCACGCCGATGCCTGCGCCGAAGCCGATCAGGCCCCAGTCGAGATCGCCGCCCAGCACGCCCTTCGCCAGGGCGGAGATCAGCGCAGCCTGCGGGGCGGGGAGGGCGGTCGCCTTGGCGCCCGGCGCGCCCGCGAAGCCGAAGGCGCTGTTGAGCAGGTCCAGTACGGGCGGGATCACCAGCGCGCCGAAGATCACGCCCAGCACCAGCGCGATCTGCTGCTTCCACGGCGTCGCGCCGACAAGCTGGCCGGTCTTCAGGTCCTGGAGATTGTCGTTGGAAATGGTTGCGACGCCAAAGACGATGGCGGTCACGAACAGCGCATAGGCGATCAGCGCCTGTGCCTGTTTCGGGTCGCCGCCCGATCCGTAGATCGCCGCCAGTATCAGCGAGGCGCCCAGCACCGCCAGAATGCCGACGCCGGAGATGGGGCTGTTCGACGCGCCGATCAGCCCCGCCATATAGCCGCAGACCGAGGCGATGACGATGCCTGCCACCAGGATATAGGCCAGCGTCAGCACGATGATCGGCACCGGGTTGGCCGCGATCGGCCCGCCCTGCGCGAAGATCCACAGCAGCACCGCGATCGGCAGCAGCGAAGCGATTATGGTGCCGCCGACGATGCCGATGGGAAGGTCGCGTTCCGTAAGGTCGAGCAGGCCGGCATTGCCCGATTTGCGGACCTTCGCCGCGGCCATGGCCGACCGGATGCCGCTGACGATCGGTCCCAATATCTTGAGCAGGGTCCAGATCGCCGCGATGCCGATGGTGCCGGCGCCGATGAAGCGCGCTTTCATCCGAAAGGTGGTGCCGACCAGATCGGCCAGATCGGCGCCGGCCGCGAGCGGCGCGGTGAGATAGGGGACAAGCCCGACCCAGCTGATCAGCAGGCCGAAGAACATGGCGATGCCGACCGACAGGCCGACCAGATGCCCGACGCCGATCAGCGCCATGGAAAAGCTGGTGGAGACGCTGGATGCGCCCGCGCCGAATTTGAAGAAGGTCGCGGCCTCCTCCGCGATCAGCTTCGTCTTGGCGAGGATGGCGAAGGCCGCGGCGGCGATCGAGCTGGCGACGATGGCGGCCAGGCCGCGCCTGTTCTCCTCCAGCCCCTCGCGCGATCCCGCGCCGACCTTCAGCACTTCGGCGGCAGCTACGCCTTCGGGATAGGGCAGGTCGGACCCCGTCACCAGCGCCCGGCGCAGCGGCACCGAATACATGACGCCCAATATGCCGCCCAGCGCGATGGTGAAGGCGCTCAGCCAATAGGGGAAACCCTGCCACCAGCCGATGATGACCAGGCCGGGCAGCACGAAGATGATGGCCGACAGCGTGCCCGCCGCCGACGCGATGGTCTGCACTATGTTGTTTTCAAGGATCGTGCCGGTTGCGAACAGCCGCAGCACGGCCATGGAAATGACGGCCGCGGGGATGGAGGTGGCGAAGGTCAGCCCGATCTTCAGGCCCAGATAGACGTTGGCCGCCGTGAACAGCAGGGTGATGAGCGCGCCCAATATGACGCCGCGAAGCGTCAGCTCCGCCATGGGGGCCGCCTTGGCCGAATCACTTGTCACTCGTCTGTCCCCTTGCCTGCGGCTGTTTTATCAGCGTCCGGTAATAATGTTGCTTGGCCTTGGATCAATCGGAAAGTGCGCGCAGAGGCGTCAGGAGGAGGCGCCGGGTTTCAGGTCGGCTGCGGCGGCGGCATCCAGATAGGCGTCGACCAGCCGCGTCCAGAGCGTGTAGCCGCGCGGGTTCATATGCAAACCGTCGGGTCGGAACAGCGACGCATCGGGCAGGCCATCCGGGGCGAGCAGCACGCGACCGACATCCAGATAATCGAAGCGGCTCACCCGCGCCCGTGCCGCGACCGTCATGTTCACCGCGGCCATTTTCGGCCACAGCGTCCAGCGGATCGGGCTGGGCTTCAGGGACAGATAGGCGATATGCGCCTTGGGATAGTCGGATCGGAGTTGCCTGAGCAGGGTCAGGACGTTGTTCGCGACCTCGGCCGGGGTGGCGCCTGCTGCCAGGTCGTTTTCCCCGACATAGACGAGGATGGAGCGCGGCTTCGCCTTGGGCAGCAGGCGCTTGTAATAATGCAGCACATCCGGCGTGGTCGCGCCGCCGAAGCCCCGGTTGACGGTGCCGATGTCGGGGAAGCTGCCGCTTATGTCCCACAGGCGGATGCTGGAGCTGCCCAGGAACAGGGTGGCGTCGGTGATCGGGGGACCGGCCTCATTGGCCCTGGCGAATGCCTCGATCTCGCGCGAGAAAGGAAAGCTGGGGTCGGGATTGACCTTCAGCGCCGGCGCCTGCGTGGCGGCGTGCAGCAGGCCGCCGGACCCCAGCAGCAGGGCAAGGCCGATCAGCGCCCTGCCCGCCTTGAGGCCGCGCCTAGTGCCGATGCAGCGGGCGGAGCTGATATTTGCCGTTCGCATAGGTGCCGAACATGCCGGAAATGGCGGGATGGTCGACAGGTTCCTCACTGTCGTCCGCGACCAGATTCTGCTGGCTGACATAGGCGACATAGCTGCTTTCGCCATTTTCAGCGAGCAGATGGTAGAAGGGCTGATGCTTGTCCGGCCGGATGTCCTCGGGAATGGCCTGATACCATTCCTCGCTATTGGCGAAGACCGGATCGATGTCGAACACGACGCCACGAAAACCGAAGAGGCGGTGCTGCACCACGTCCCCGATGCTGAAGCGGGCGTGGACGATCGGCGGGGGGGTCACATCGGGTCCGAAAATCTGAATCATATCGTTCATATGACGCAATTTAGGATGCTTGCGGTGCGAAACAAGAAAAATGCTCGTCGCTGCTTGGCAAGGGTGAAATCATTCGCTAATGGCCGCCGCTCGACCGGAACGGCATGCGCCGGACCTTCTGCGGAGAGGTGGCAGAGTGGTCGAATGCACCGCACTCGAAATGCGGCGTGCCGGCAACGGTACCGAGGGTTCGAATCCCTCCCTCTCCGCCACTTAACCATCCAGCCGGATCCATGGGTATCCAGAAAATCCCGTATTAACGGGATATTAGGTGATTCGCGTGTCCAAGCGCATCCAGCGATATCCAGCCCAAGCCAACATTATCTGGGGGCATTTTGGGGGCATCGAATTGGGGATTTGGGGGCATGCTGACCGACGCGGCAATTCGCAAGGCGAAGCCTAAGGATAAGGACTATAAGCTGGCCGATTCCGGGGGCTTGTACCTGTTTATCACAAAAGCTGGCCATCGGAGCTGGCGGCTCAAATATCGTTTCGCTGATAAAGAGAAACGCCTTGTGTTGGGAAGTTACCCCGATTTGTCGTTGGCCAAAGCTCGGGAGCTGCGGGACGATGCCAAGCGGATGTTACGTGATGGCCGCGATCCAGTGATCGAGGCAAAGAAGCGCAAGCTCGCCAACCTCGTTCAGATGGAAAACACGTTCGAGAAGGTGGGCCGGCAATGGTATGCCGACCAAGTGACTCGCTGGAAGCCTGTCCACGCTGCGGACGTCATCACCAGCTTGGAGCGAGATATTTTTCCTGCCATCGGAGGGCTTCCGATAACCGACATCGATGAGCCCCTCCTTCTCGCCACGCTTAAGAAAGTAGAAGCCCGTGGTTCGATCGAGACCGCTCATCGCTTGCTTCAGCGGTGTTCGTCGATATTCAAATATGGCAAGGGCACTGGCGCGTGCCGCTTGAACCCTGCTGCTGACATGAAGGTCAGTCTCAAAGCGGTTCCCCCTGCTCGTAGGTGGCCTGCGCTGACCGAGTTGGACCAGCTTCAGGCATTGGTTCGAGCGGTAGATTGCTCCACCTCCCATCCGATCACTCGACTTGCATCTAGAATGATGGCGCTGACTGCTCAGCGACCAGGGATGATTCGAACTGCGCCATGGAGCGAATTCGAAGGTATCGACTGGAATAAGCCAGATGAACTCGCGGAGAGGCCGCAGTGGCGTATCCCGGCTGCACGCATCAAGCTTATGTTGGAGCTGCGTGAGGACGAGACGTTCGAGCATATTGTGCCGCTGCCGCACCAAGCTGTCGAGGTTCTGCATGCTGCCCGCCGTCTGTCTGGCAGAGGGCCCTTGGTATTTCCAGGAGCACGAAGCGGCTTGGAGCCGTTGAGCGAGAATGCCGTCGGATATTTGTACAATCGGATCGGCTACAAGGGACGCCACGTTCCGCATGGATGGCGTTCGTCCTTTTCAACTACGATGAATGGCTTGGTAGAGCGATCGCATCCAGGTTCAGACCGCCTCCTGATCGATAGGCTCATCATTGATTTGATGCTGGCCCATGTTCCGGCAGGGATGTCCGGCAGCGAGTTAATCTACAACCGTGCCGCCTATATGGAGCGGAGGAGAGAGCTGGCCCAGCAATGGGCAGATTTGATCATGAATGACCAACTCCCCCCTGCGCACCTTTTGGAGGGGCCACGGAGATCAAAGTCCAACACGCGGTAAACTCAATCGTGCTACTTTTCACTTTGTGGTTAACTTAAGGCAGGTTGTCCGGGATCGGCAAATCGCTATTCCCGAGTTCAGCAGGATGAGTGCCGAGTGGTTCAACTGGGCGTGACTCGATGAGATCCGCGGCAATCAGTTTAAACCGGGCTCAATCAGCTTTACTCAGTTCAAAATCGGTGGAATAGTCGGGCCTAATCCGGTCGGATTGAAGGAAGGCGCTTATGTCTGATCGCTGGATGTCTGTCGAGGAAATCGCCGGCTACCTAGGGGTGAGCAAAGATACAGTTTATGGCTGGATAACGAAAAGAGAAATGCCCGCTCACAAGGTCGGTCGACTTTGGAAATTCAAGTCAGACGAAGTCGATTTTTGGGTGAGGGCTGGAAAAGCGTCTGATGAGTGCAGTGAGCAATCCAGACAGAGCGCGCAAGAATCGGACGAACGTAAGTCGGGAAACAAGAAATGAGTGATGTGGCGTGCATCGACCTGTTCTGCGGTGCTGGTGGTTTGACGCACGGCCTGATTCAGGCCGGTGTTCCGGTCGTCGCAGGCATTGATGTCGATGCGGCCTGTTGCCACCCGTACGAAGCCAACAACGGCGCGCAATTCCTCATCAAGGACATCAAGAACGTAAAGCCTTCGGAGCTGAACAAGCTCTACGGCAATGCCAAAATCCGGATTCTCGCCGGCTGCGCGCCCTGCCAACCGTTCTCGACCTACTCCCAGCGCTATGACACCCTCACAAGCCCGCGCTGGCCCCTGCTCTATCAGTTCGCACGCCTCGTCAAATCCGTTCGCCCGGACATCGTGACTATGGAGAATGTTCCCCTAGTCGAAAAACACGCCGTCTTCGACGACTTCGTCGCCACCCTCCAGCGGCAGGGCTACAATGTCTGGAAGAGCGTCGTGGATTGCACCCAATATGGGTTGCCTCAAACCAGACGGCGTATGGTCATTCTGGCGAGCCTGATCGGTCCCATCGAGTTGATCTCGCCGACCCACAAGAAGCCGCGAACCGTCAAGGATGCGATCGGAAATCTGCCTGCCATTGAAGCGGGAAGGGTCCACGACCATGACGCTTTCCATATCTCGTCCAGGCTTTCGGATTTAAACTTGGAGCGCATTCGCGCTTCCCGCCCGGGCGGGACGTGGCGTGATTGGCCGGAACGCCTGGTTGCCGAATGCCATCGGCGGGAAACGGGGCGCACCTATCCGGGCGTCTATGGACGTATGACCTGGGAAGATCCGTCTCCAACGATCACCACGCAATTCTATGGCTTCGGCAACGGCCGCTTCGGCCATCCTGAGCAAGATCGAGCGATCTCCCTGCGAGAGGGGGCGATCCTGCAAGGTTTTCCGAAGAAGTACGCCTTCGTGGCGGATAATGGCCCGACCCATTTCAAGGCGTTGGGCCGGATGATCGGCAACGCGGTCCCTGTCGCTCTCGGCGAAGCGATTGGTCAAAGCATCGTGACGCATCTCGGCGTCGGAGCGCAAACGAACCGGGCGAAGAAGGGAGTCACCGCGTATGTCGCGAGTAAGCCCCTCGTCGCATGAAGCGAGCCTCCGCATGGCTCGGGTGCGGCAGAAGGGCACCGACGCCGAACTCTCTTTGCGCAGGGAACTACACGCGAGAGGGTTGCGCTACCGTTTGCAAGTCCCGCTGCTGACCAAGCCGCGGCGCGTCGCCGACATCGTATTTCCCCGCAACAGGATCGCTGTCTTCGTCGACGGCTGCTTCTGGCATGGGTGCCCGGAGCACGCATCCTGGCCGAAGAGCAACGCGCAATTTTGGCGCGATAAAATTGAAGCTAATCGCGCCCGAGACGCGGATACCGATCGACGCCTCGGTGCTTTGGGTTGGCGTGTCATCCGCGTATGGACTCATGAACGCGCTGGCGAAGCAGCCGAACGCATCGAAAACGCCGTTCGAGGCGGGAGTGGGCTGCAATGATCATCGGAAATGCGAGCAGCGCAGCGACGCAGATCGCTCATCACACAATTCCAGAGCCCGGTCAGCTGGTCGAGGCGCGCCGAAGGCAATGGATCGTGTCGGAGGTCGATTGCGGATCGACAGCACCGGGCCTTCCCAAACGCCATCTCATCCGAATGAGATCGATCGACGAAGACGCTCTCGGGGAAGAAATCGAAGTCCTTTGGGAGTTGGAGCCAGGCGCTCACGTCATTGAGCGAGCCGGCTTGCCGCGCATTACCGGCTTTGATGATCCGGCCTCCCTACAGGCGTTCCTCGATGCCGTCCGATGGGGCGCCGCCACCAATGCCGACAGGGCCTATCTCCAGGCCCCATTTCGTAGCGGCGTCAGCATTGAGGACTTCCAACTCGATCCATTGGTGCGAGCCATCGACATGGCCCGCACCAGTCTGCTCATCGCGGATGACGTCGGCCTCGGAAAGACGATCGAAGCCGGTCTGGTGATCCAGGAAATGCTTCTGCGCCATCGTGCCCGCACCGCGTTGGTGTTGTGTCCGGCGTCCCTTCAGGAAAAATGGCGCACGGAGATGCAGGAGAAATTTGGCCTCGACTTCCGCATCGTCGATACCGAGTTCGTCAAGCGCCTGCGCCGTGAACGTGGCCTGCATGCCAATCCGTGGACCTCGTTCCCTCTCCTCATCACGTCGATGGATTGGGTGAAGCAAGGCGAAGGGCTGCGCCTGTTCCGGGACGCGCTGCCGCCCACCGTCACCTATCCTCGAAAATTCGATCTGCTGGTCATCGACGAAGCGCACAACATCGCGCCCACGGTCGGACACTATGCGGTCGAGAGCCTCCGTACCCGTTTGGTGCGACTGCTCGCGCCGCATTTCCAGCACAAGCTGTTTCTCACCGCCACGCCCCATGACGGCTACACCGAGTCGTTCACCGCTCTGCTCGAGCTGCTCGACGACCAACGCTTCGCCCGAAACGTCCTGCCGAGCGAGCCCCAGCGCGCTCGGGTCATGGTGCGGCGGCTGAAAAGCGACTTGGTGGATGCGAACGGCAAGCGACTTTACCCGGTGCGGCGTCTAGAAGGGCTCGCCATCAAGTATGAAGATGACGAGAGGCAGATCCGGCATCTTCTCGGCGATTACATATCGTCACGCGAGAATGGCGAGGGCGGTGCCCGAGCGGTCGATCGTTTCGTCCACCAATTGCTGCGCAAGCGCCTCGCATCGTCGCCCGCCGCGTTCGCGGCGACGCTGGAAAAGCACATTGCGACGATCGAAGGTCGTTCGTCGGCCGACCAGACCAGGCGCAAGCTGGATGATCGCATCCTTCGCCGCGCCATATCGAAGGCCGAAGAAGACTATGCCGACGACGCATTGCGCGAGGCGGCGGAAGACGACGCGCTCAGCGAAGTCGGCAAACACATCCGGCCGCCCAGTGAGCAAGAGCGGCGGATGCTGGAAGGCCTGCGCTCCTGGGCGCAGCAAGCATCACGCAGGGCGGATTCTAAGGCGCGCGCGATATTGGAGTGGCTGGCCGAGCATCTCCAGGAGGGCGGTGAATGGACGAATGAGCGGGTCATCCTGTTCACCGAATACCGGACGACGCAGCAGTGGATGCAAGAGACGCTCGTGTCGCACGGCTTCGGCGGCGATCGGCTGGCGTTGATCTATGGCGGCATGGATCACGACGAACGAGAGGCCGTGAAGGCGGCGTTCCAGGCCAAACCTTCGGAATCGCCAGTCAGAATCCTGTTGGCGACCGACGCGGCATCCGAAGGCATCGACCTTCAGAACCACTGCCACCTGATGATCCATTTGGAAATTCCATACAATCCTAACGTGATGGAGCAGCGGAACGGGCGCATCGACCGTCACGGCCAACGCTCCAGCGAGGTGGTCATCTGGCATCCGGTTGATGACGAAGGCGATCACGGACAGGACATCCTGCGAGCGCTTCGGAAGCTCGACGCCATGCGGGCCGACATGGGGAGCGTCAACCCGGTCATCGCCCCACAGCTCCCGGACCTGATCGAGGGGCGTCGGCGCGACTTGGATACCCGTCTGGCCGAAGCCCGCATGGAAAAATCGCGGCGCTTCGTCAGAGCCGAACGCGACCTCCGGGATCGGGTCGCGAAGCTGCACGAACGCCTCGCCGAGACCAAGCGCGAGCAAAATCTCACGCCCGATCACATCGAACGAGCCGTGAGAGCGGCACTGCGCCTTTCGGACAAACCGGACCTCGGGGCCACGTCTCTGCCCGGGGCTCCAGATGGAACCGTCTTCACCATGCCGGCGCTGTCCGGTTCATGGACTCGATGCCTGGAGGGGCTGGAACATCCCTACACGAAGAAGGTCCGCCCCATCACGTTCGACCATGACGTGGCGAAGGGGCGCGATGACGTCGTTCTGGTGCATCTCAATCATCCCCTCGTCCAGATGAGCCTGCGCCTTCTGCGTGCCGAAATCTGGGCGCGGGACGACGTGAAGAAGATCCACCGCGTCTCCGCCCGTTCCTTGCCCGATGGCCAGCTCGAAGGCCCCGCCGTCATCGTGGTTTCTCGATTGGTCATCACCGGCGGCAGTCATCATCGCCTGCACGAGGAACTGACCGAGGCCGGCGGTTATCTGCGCGACGCCGGCTTCCGCCGCGAAGACCGCGTGACGGAGGTGCGCCGATGGCTCCAGGATTCCGCCCCCGCCGTATTGCCCGATACGACCTTCGCGGCGCTGCGCACCCGCTTTGACAAGCAGCGTGACTCCGTGTTGGGGTCGGTCGATGCGCGCTCCAAGGATCGCCTGCGCATTCTGTCCAATTCGATCGACACCCGGAAGGAACGGGAGAGCGACGACATCCGGCAGGTGCTCGACGATCTCGACAAGGCCCTGCGGGCCGAACTCGTCGCCGACCGCGAGCCGCAACAGCTCTCACTCTTTTCCGAGGATGAGCGCACCCAGCTCCGACGCGATCACGCGGCTCTCGAAGCGCGCCTCGCCCGTATTCCGCTGGAACGGGAACAAGAGGTGCGCGCCATCGAGAACAGGTATTCCAATGTCCGGGACCACACCTTTCCCGTCGCGGTCATCCTGCTCGTGCCCGAGTCCTTGACGAAGGGGCAGCCTCGATGAACACCAACCACGACTGGCTCAACCTCATCGAGGTATCGGGACCGTTCCTCGCGGTGCCCGTGCTACGCGACGTGCTTCCCCAAGGATTGGAAGCCCTGACCTCCGGCCGCCCGCAGCGGCTGCGTGCCGCCTATGACGAATGGCGTGATGCGGTCGATGCCGACGATGCCGACCTGACGGCGATCCATTCAGCGTGGATCGACGAGGTTCTCCAGAGCGCCCTGGAGGTGGACGATCAGGTCTTACGCCGGGCCGCGACATTGCCGGAGCGGCTGAAGGTGTCGCTGCCCGAGCACGGCGTCACGATCGCGCCCGACCTTGCGATCGTTAATCCGACCCAGGGCGACGCCCCGTTCCTGCTCGTCCAGCTCTACGATCCCGACACCGACCTCGACGCCACCCGGAATTACGACGGGCTTGCCGCGACGCCAGGCGACCGCATGGTGGCGCTGCTTCGCGCCGTCGGGTGCCCAGTCGGTCTCGTGACCAATGGCGAACGCTGGATGCTGGTTCATGCGCCGGCCGGTGCGGTCGCGAGCTTCGCCAGTTGGTATGCCCGCCTCTGGGGTCAGGAGCCCGAGACGCTACGCGCCTTCGTCAGCTTGCTCGGGGTTCGTCGCTTCTTCGGCCCGGAAGCCGAAAGGCTCCCGACGCTGTTCGAGCGGTCGCTGAAGCACCAGGGCGACGTGACCGACGCGCTCGGTGAACAGGTCCGTCGCGCGGTGGAAGTGCTGGTCCAGTCCCTCGACCGCGCCGACCAGGATCGCAACCGGGATCTGCTGCACGACGTCGATCCGAAGGAACTCTACGAGGCCGGCCTCACGGTCATGATGCGGCTCGTCTTCCTGCTGGCGGCGGAAGAGCGCGGCCTGCTCCTGCTCGGCGATCCCCGCTACGACGCCTTCTATGCGCTCTCCAGCCTGCGTATGCAGTTGCGCGCCGACACCGAAGAGATACTCGAACGCCGCCGCTCGGCATGGTCGCGGCTGCTCGCGCTGTTCCGTGGCGTCTATGGCGGCATCGACCATCCGCTGCTGCGGCTGCCGGCGATGGGCGGCTCGCTCTTCGACCCGGATCGCTACCCGTTCCTCGAAGGCCGCAAGAAGGGCACGAACTGGCGGAGCGATCCCGCCGAGCCCCTGCCGATCGACGATCGGACGGTCCTGCTGCTGCTGGAGGCAATCCAGACCTTCGAGGGGCGCACACTGTCCTACCGCGCGCTCGACGTGGAACAGATCGGTCACGTTTATGAGGGTCTCCTCGAACGCACGGTTCAGCGCGTCGATGACGTGACGCTCGAACTCGAAGGATCGGCCAAGGCCAAGAACGCCCGCGTGGCGCTCGGCGAGATCGAGTCCGCGCGCCTCGACGGCGCCGCCAGGATCGTCGATCTCCTGAAGGAGCGGAGCGAGCGTTCCGAGCCCGCCATTCGCAACGCCATTAGCCGGGAACCGGACGAGCGCGTGGCGGCGCGGCTGCTCACCGTCTGCCGTGGCGATGTAGCCTTGCGTGACCGCATCCTGCCCTATGCCGAACTCCTACGGACCGACCCGTGGGGATACCCGCTGGTTCATCACGCCAGCGCTTTCGTCGTCGTCCTCGGCGCCGACCGGCGCGAGAGCGGGACACACTACACACCCAAGAGCCTGACCGAGAAGATCGTCGAAGAAACGCTGACGCCGATCGTCTATCGCGGCCCGGCCGAAGGCGCCGCGCGCGAGGATTGGAAGCTCAAGAGCGCCGACGAACTCCTCGACCTCAAGGTCTGCGATCCCGCGATGGGATCGGGCGCGTTCCTCGTGCAGGCTTGCCGCTGGCTCGCCGACCGACTTGTCGAAGCCTGGTCCAACATGGAAGCGGCGGGCGGGCGGATCGACGACGAAGGCCGCATCCGTCCTGTGGATGACACGGCCGGTTTCGAGCCGCTGTCGCGCGACACCGAGGAGCGCGCCATCCTCGCGCGCCGCCTGATCGCCGAACGCTCCCTATACGGCGTCGACAAAAACCCGCTCGCGGTCGAACTCGCCAAGCTGTCGCTATGGCTGACGACGCTCGCCAAGGGGCGACCTTTCGGCTTCCTGGATCACAACCTGCGCAGCGGCGATAGCCTGCTCGGCATCCACGATCTCGGCCAACTCATTGAGCTGGAAATGAAGCCAAAGGGCAAGGCGCAGCTTCGCCTTTTCGGCCGGACGATCCGGTCGGCCGTCGACAAGGCGCTCGCGCTTCGCAGCCAGCTTCGTTCGATCCCCATCCGCGACATCGGCGATGTCGAGGCTATGGCAGCGCTCGACGCTCAATCGAGTGCAACGCTTGCGACGTCGGAGCTAATCGCGGACGCCTTCATCGGCCTCGTAATCGCGACCGGAAATGGCGGAGACTTGGAAAAGCGTCTCGCTGCCCTCTCCACGGAGGCCGACCGAGCTTCAGATGGTGGGGCCGACGCTTGCCGGACTCTTGCGGCGCAGGCCCAGTCCGACCTCATGAGTGACTTTGTCGCCGAACAGCGTGGACGTCCTTTTCATTGGCCGCTGGAATTTCCCGAGGTTTTCCTCCGCGCCGATGGTGGTTTCGATGCTTTCGTCGGGAATCCGCCGTTCCTTGGCAATAGATTGTGGAAGGGAACCTACGGAGCTGCCTACCAGCGTGTCGTGCAGATGATCTTGGAGGTGGCGCCCGGAAAGATCGACCTCTCGGTCGTCTTCCATCGTCGGGCGGCCACGCTTCTGAGACATGGTGGAACCTATGGATTGTTGGCGGCGAACAACATCGCCGAAGGCAGCGCTGTTTCCGTTGGGCTGGAACGTATAGCCGCCGAAGGAGACTTCTACTTCTCCCGCAAGGGTATGCCGTGGCCAGGGGCGGCCTCCACCGTGATCGCCATGGCGTGTTTTCGGAAGGGAGGATGGATCGGGCTTCGGAACTGCGATGGCATTGCATGTGAGAAAATCGGTCCCCGACTCCAACCCGAGATCGGCGGAGGATGGGAACCGAAGGCGCTCACCGACACCCTGTTCGCCTTTGCTGGGGTCGATAATAGCAAGGGGTTAGCGTTCGTCCTCACCGAGGAACATCCCTGGTTCGAGCGCCTTCGCTCTGAAACCGGCTCTCTGCTGCGCCCCTACATTACCGGCAACGACATCACGAGCACTTCACTCACTCGCGTTGAGCGTTGGGCTCTCGACATCGCCGACCTGCCGCTGGAAACGCTTGAGAGCGAGTGGCCGATCGCCTTTCGGTTTCTCATCGAAATCGTATTGCCCACACGAACACCGAAAGACCTTAAAAGTTACAAGGGTCTCGTCGATCGGTGGTGGCAGTTCTGGAACCATCGCGCTGCGCAAATGCGTCAGCTTCGTCCCCGCCCCCAGTTCATAGCGTTTGCGAAGGCCGCAAAGTATCCAATCTGCGTTCTGGCGCCAACGGAGTGGATATATACGAACAAAGTCGTGCTCGTGGAAAAGGCCAACGAAAACGTCCATCCGATATGCTTGAGTTCCATGTTCCAAATTTGGCTGCGCAATTATTCTGTTCGCAGCCTCGGAGGGGACAACAACACGCTGACACTCTCCGTCAGTGAAGCGCTTGCGACGTTCCCATTCCCAAAAGGGTATGTGCCTGAAGATGCCATCGCCGCAGCCAGAGATTTTCAGGACACTCTCGTTTCATGGAGCCGTCGAAACTCGGCTGGCATGACGGACGCGATGAACGCCGTTCATTCATCTGCTTCCCGAGACGTTGAAATCCTCGCGATGCGCAATCTTCTCGAACGCATCGACGCCGGCGTGGCGGATGCCTACGGCTGGAGTGATCTGGACCTCGCTCATGGCTTTCAAGATGATACCGATGATGGAGATGCAAGCTCCAGCCATCACGGTCTGGATGAGCAAACGCGCGATCTCGTGCTTGCCAAGCTCATTGAGCTGAACCGCCAACTCTATAAAGCGACGGTGCCAGTTTCCGGCGCTGGTAAAGAACGCCCAAAATCCGGGAAGGGCAGAGGTCGATCATCTTCAGACGCTGGATTGCTTTTTGAAGATGCCAGAGCAGATGAGACATCGGCCAGCGCCCGTCCCTCTGAACCAGTAACATATTGAGGCCAGCCGATGACGAAACCCACCAACGATCAGGCGCAGGCCAGCCCGACCAAACGGTTCTTCGTGTCGATGCTGACGCGCGACATCAATCTCGCCGACGCGATCCTCGACCTTCTCGACAATTGTCTCGATGGTGCGCTCCGGTTGGCGGACGGCGGCAATGTCGATTACACGCAGCATTTCGTGAAGATCGAACTCGCCGCCGACCACTTCTCGATCGAAGACAATTGCGGAGGCATCCCGCGCGAGGTCGCCAAGAACTACGCCTTCAAGATGGGCCGCGAACCAGACGACGAACGTGACTCCGAGACCGAGACCATCGGCATGTATGGCGTCGGCATGAAACGCGCCATCTTCAAGATGGGCCGCGAGGCGCTGGTGCGGACCCGTTATGGCGACGACACCTTCGAGGTGCCGATCACTTCTGCCTGGCTTGAAGCCAAGGGATGGGACCCACTACCGATCAACGAGCCGACGGAAGCCAGCGAGAAGCTCGCCGAGCCCGGCACGGTGATCCGTGTGGATGAACTATACGAGGGCGTCTCCAGACACTTCGCCAACGAGGCATTCGAAAACGAAGTCCGCACGGCCATTGCCGAACATTTCACGATGTTTCTCCAGTGGGGCCTCAAGGTCGATCTCAACGGTAAACCCGTGGAGCCGGTGCTCGTCGAGGTGCTGGTGTCGGAGCGCGACGATGGGCCGGCGCCGTTCGTTTTTCAGAAGACCATCGACGACGTGCTGGTGTCGATCACGGTCGGCTTGAACACCGGACGCAGCCTCGGCAACGACGATGATGACGACTCGGGCTTCGAGCGCGATCGCTCGTCTGCGACCGCTGGCTGGACGGTCCTCTGCAACGACCGCGCGGTGATCGTCGGCGACAAGAGCCGCCTCACCGGTTGGGGCGATGGCATTCCGCTGTACCATCCGCAGTTCGCCATCCTCACCGGCATCGTCGAGTTTCGGTCCAAGCGCGCCGACAAGTTGCCGGTGACGACGACCAAGCGCGCGCTCGACACCTCATCGAACGTCTGGCTCGAGTCTCTGGTGAAAATGAAGGAGGGTATGCGGGTCTGGATTTCCTACACCAACCAGTGGAAGAACCACCCGCGCGTCGATCAGTCGAACTACTGGGAGGATGCGAAGCCGCTCTCTTTGGCTAAGGCTATCGCATCGGTCGCTGCGCGCAGCACCATCAAGAAGAGCGACAGCCAGATCGAGTTCAATCCACAAAAGGCGAAAGTGCTACCCGAACCACCGGGCAAAACACCGTCGTCGCGGAAGCTCGTGTTCTCGCGCCCCGCCGAGGAAATTCGGCTCGTCTCCAAGATGCTATTCGACGTCGATGACGAAAAGCCGGGAATCGTGGGTGAGAAGTGCTTCGAGCTGACACTCGCCAAGGCCCAGAAGCAGGACGGCTGAGACATGAGCGCCGGATCTTCGCTTCCCTACCGGCTGAGGCCCAACAAGGCCGTCGATCGGGAACTATTCCTCTCACTACTGATGCGGTTGGCTCCAGCGTTATCGTTGGAGAAATACCACTATGTCGGTCTCGGCGGCCCCTTTCTGGAAGACTTCAGATTGGTCCATGCCCGGCTCGGCCTCGAACGGATGACCTGCGTCGAGACCGAGGAGGAAGTCCACAAGCGCCAGCTCTTCAATCGCCCGGTCGCGTCGATCGAATGTGTCCATAAAACGCTCGAAGATTACCTGGACGGGATCGATTTCGAGGTGCCCGCGATCGTGTGGTTCGACTACACCGAGCCCAGGGGCATCACCACGCAGATCGAACGCTTCGCGCGGACGATCGGCACCGTTCCACTCGGCAGCGTGCTTCGAGTAACGCTCAACGCAAACCCTGAGTCTCTCGGGAAGCCGGAGGCAAATGAGGTCTCTGTCGAGATTGACGGTGCGGCCTCGGGCGATCGCAAGGATAAGCCAACCGTACAGGAATGGCGACTTGCTCGATTCAAGGAGCGGGTTGGGCAGCTCTTCCCGAGTGGGCTATCCGCTGAGGATATGACGCAAAAGCGCTTCGGCTTTAGCGTGCTCCGCGTTCTCAAGCTGGCGGTCGAAAAGGAAGCGCTCAACTTCCGTGATCGGCAGATCGTGTGGGCGCTGGCCACGCACTACAAAGACGGCCAAGCAATGGTGACGGCAGCACTCGTAGTTTGCGCTGCCGATGATTCCGTTGTTGGAGATCTCGTGAAGGGGTGGGAATTCAATTCCACGCCGGATGCCCCCCATCGTCTCGACCTGCCCGCCCTTTCGACGCTGGAGCGATTGACGATGGAGTCGAACGACGAGGTTGGGGCGAAGATGGCCTTCAAACTACCCAAATCCGACATGGGCGAAGATCCCATCACGGTCTTCAAGAAATTCTACCGCATCTATCCACACTTCTCGCGCGTCGAGCTGTAGAGATGCATTCGGGGGCGACGCATGACCTTGACCACTGATCCAGACGTGCAGAGTTGGCTGGCCAAAGAACCGACTAGGCTCGGCCCTTGCGTAGCTCGATTGAACGGCGAGCGTTCGACCTTTTCGGCGGTCGATGAAGGGCACTGGATCGTCGCTGCCGAAGCCGATGGCACGCTGACATGGGCCGGACGGATTTTACGTATCCGCGGTGATCTCGACACCACGACGATCTATTTCGATCATGTGCATACGTTCCGCACGTCGGGCACTGTGTCCGGCCTCGGCTTGACGCTGCCGACCGGCCCGATCGCGCGGCTGCGGCCGGAAGATCTGACGGGCATTTTTTCACTGGACGGCATTTCGATCGCCGATGTTCCGCTCGTCCAGGACGTCGCATATGTGCGCGATCTGCTCGAAATAGCCGTCCGCGACGATCTTCTCGGCCCGGCCGGCGGGCCGCACGAGCTTATCAAGGACATGAGCGTCCGTGACCGCTACCTTGTCGGCAAGCTCGCGCCTCGACGGCCGGGCGACACGGATACCGTCGCCATCGAGCCTGCGGCCGGCGCGGATGAAATTCGCGACATCGAGGATGAGCGGGCGGCGCCCGTCCACGAACCCGGCGCCGAGTTCGCCAGCGTCTCCGGTCGGGTGGAGCCGGAAGACGACGCCCTCGACGAAATCGACACCACGAACAATCAGTCGCTCGTGCCGTCGAGCATGGGGCTCACCTTCTGCGTCGCGCCGGGCATGGAGTCGCTGGCCGCTGATGTCCGTTGGGGACGCTACGAGCGCGTCCCGAGCGATGAGCACGATGTCATCAAGACCCGCAAGAACCGGGCAACCGGCCGGGAGGAGGAAACCAAGGTCAGGGTGTGGCGGCGCATCCCGTGCGGTGGGGTGGTTTCCCTGCCGCTGAAGGACGGGCCGATACGCCCCGCGACGCCGGATCGGGACCAGCCCGAAGTCCGGCTTCAAGGGACGATCCGAACGAACGCCCAAGGGGAGCGCCTCGTCACCGTGTTCCTCGTGAACGGCCAACTGGAGCCCGACGACAACAAGGATCGCGCTTGGCTATTTCAGCCGGAAATCTCTGTGGCCGCGCCGGAAAGCGCGGCAGATCCGTCGATCTTCAGACGGCGCCCTTCCAACGAAATCGTCGTCGATGACCCGGAGCGCGATCGCCTAGCCCTGATCTATCGTAACCGGCTGGAGTTCGCCGTGGGCCACGGCGTCTCCGTCCATGCCGACGCGACGCCGGGTGATTCCGCGAAGGCTTCACACCTCCGCACGGAAATCATCCCGCGCTATGAGGTCGCCGTCACCGAAACGCCGGGCCTCGACCCGGACGACCGCCCGGCCATGCGCCGGATGGTCAATGAGGGGTGGCTCGACATGGGCCGCCTCGCGGAGATGGAGCCTCAGAAATTGCGCGATGCCCTGTCGTGCCTGGTCAACGACTATGCCGTCTGGATCGGTGAACAGAGGACGCGGCTGAAAGCCGAGATCACGGGTTTCGATGATCCTGGGCAGGACGTGATCGCCCGCTGCGAAGAGACCTTGCGCCGCCTGCGCGAGGGAATGGACACGCTCTTTTCCGACGGTGCGGCGCTATCGGCGTTCCGCTTCGCCAACAGGTCGATGGCGCTCCAGCGTGTGCGGAGCCTCTATGCGCTCAAACGCAGGCGCGGCGAGACGGCCGACGTCGCGCAGGTCGACATCCCGAGGAATCGGTCCTGGCGCCCGTTCCAGTTAGCCTTCCTCCTGTTGTCGGTGCCGTCCCTCGCCGATCCGGCGCATCCCGATCGGACGAAGCCTGCGGAAGCCTTCGCCGATCTCCTCTGGTTCCCGACGGGCGGCGGCAAGACCGAAGCCTATTTGGGCGTGGCGGCCTTCGCCATGGCGATGCGCCGATTGAAGGACGACCTCGGCGGCCTTGATGCCTCCCGTGGTCTGGCCGTCATCATGCGGTACACGCTGCGCCTGCTGACCCTGCAACAGTTTCAGCGCGCTGCGGCCCTCTTATGCGCAATGGAAGTGATCCGTCGCGCCGACGAGAAGCTCTGGGGCAAGGAGCCCTTCTCGCTGGGGCTGTGGGTTGGCAATCGGGTGACGCCGGGCCGAACCGATGATGCCCACCAAGCGATCGAGGCGCTACGGAACGGCGATCGGAACAGATCCGGTATCGCTTCGCCGGCGCAATTGACGAGCTGCCCCTGGTGCGGTTCCGAAATCTCGGCGGGCCGCGACATCGAGGTAGACCGGATAGTCGGCCGAACCCTCATCCATTGCGGCGACAAACTCGGCGCCTGCGAATTTTCGCGGGCCGGCTCCAGCGGCCGCCCGCATCCCGGCTTGCCCGTAAAGGTGGTCGACGAGGAAATCTATCATCGCCCGCCGACCATGATGATCGCCACCGTCGACAAGTTCGCCATGATGGCCTGGCGGCCGGAGGTACGAACTCTTTTCGGCCGGGTCGATGAAGAATGCGAGCGTCACGGCTTACTCTGGCCGGGACACGATTGCGGCACCGGGCATCGCGCGCGTGGCGCTCATTCCGCCGCGAGGGTGAAGCCGGTGCGCGCCGCCGTCCGGCCTCCCGATCTCATCATCCAGGACGAGTTTCACCTCATCAGCGGGCCGCTCGGCACCATGGTCGGCCTCTACGAGAGCGCCGTCGACGAGCTGAGTTCCTGGCTTCTCGGCGACACGAAAGTTCGGCCGAAGGTCGTTGCATCGACCGCGACCGTTCGACGTGCCGAAGATCAGGTGCGCAATGTATTCATGCGGCGCATATCGGTCTTTCCGCCCACCGGCCTCGACGTCGAGGATAATTTCTTTTCGGTTCAGCGCGCCATCGATGAGAAGCCTGGCCGCCGCTACATGGGTATCTGCGCGCCCGGCAGTTCCCGGCCCGCCGTTTTGATCCGAACCTACACGGCCTTCCTCACCGCCGCACAAGCCCTCTTCGATCGCTTCGGTCCGGTCGCCGACCCCTACCTGACGCTCGTCGGTTACTTCAATTCACTACGCGAGTTGGGCGGAATGAAACGCCTCGCCGAGGACGACGTGCAAACCCGCTCTTTCCGCGTGAACATGAGCTTGGTCGATCGCCCGGGGCTGTCGCAACGTCGCGTCGATGACGTCCGGGAACTCACCTCTCGCGTCTCCAGCCACGACATCCCGCGCTACCTCGATCAGCTCGAAATACCGTTCAATGGGTCGCTCGACCCCAAAACGGGCGTATGGGTCGAGAACCGGGCTCCCGGCGATCCGCGCCCGATCGACGTCGTCTTGGCCACCAACATGCTGTCGGTCGGGGTGGACGTGAACCGTCTCGGCGTGATGGTCGTCAATGGCCAGCCGAAAGGAACGGCGGAGTATATCCAGGCGACCAGCCGCGTCGGGCGCTCGCCGCCGGGCTTGGTCGCCACTGTGCTCACCTGGGCACGCCCGCGCGACCTCTCCCACTACGAGACGTTCGAGCACTACCACGCGACCTTCTATCAACACGTCGAAGCTCAATCCGTGACGCCATTCTCTCCGCGAGCGCTGGATCGCGGCCTCACGGGGGCGATGCTGTCGATCATGCGGAATACCTACGATCCCTTCGCGCCGAATACGGGCGCGGGCGCGATGAACAGCCCGAGTCGGCCGGAGATGACGACGACGATCGGCCTCGTGTCCGAACGAACCTGGGAGGTCACGGAGGACTCGGCGAAGAAGGCGCTCACCGAACAAGAGCTGAAGCATCGCGCCGACGATTGGGCCAAAGAGGCCGGCGTCGGAGGTCGCACGCTCGTCTATCAGAAATACGGGGCTGGCCCGACGGCCTATCCCCTGCTGGAAACGCCGGGCGTGAAGCCTTGGACGGATTGGACCGTTCCGATGTCGATGCGGGAGGTCGAGCCCGGCGTGAGGTTGGTGATGGAAGACTCGCGCTCGACGAATGATCCTGCATGGCGAGCCCGCGTCGCTCCGGCCGATGGGGGTGAAGCATGAGCAAAACGCCCGTAGGCGAAATCCGTCCGAGCCAGCTTTTGTGGACTTACGGCCCCGGCGCTTTGATCGATCTACCCAACCTCTCGGTCGTCACCATGGGTATCGATCGCTGGGAAAAGGATCGATGCCAGCCCATCCAAGAGGCGCGGCTGCTGGCGAACGTCCGAAGCGTTCTTGGCCCCCAAGTGGAATCTCTGCGTATGCCGCCGCTCGGCGACCGGGATGTCGTCGATCCGTTCTCGCCCGCAGCGCTGGTCGGTGTTCCGGTGAAGCCGTTTCCCCGATGGCTGCGTTGCGTGAAATGCGGTTTGCTGTCGCCGTTCGACGCCGGCTTGTTCAAGCTGAAAGAAAACCGCTACCGGCCGGAATTGACGCGCTTTGTCCATGAGGGATGTCGCGGATCGAACAACGATCAAAAAGCCCGAGACGCCGATGCCGTGCCGGCTCGTTTCCTGATGGCCTGCCGCGCAGGACACTTGGACGATTTCTCGTGGCATTGGTTCGTTCACGGTGGCCCATCCGATTGCCGTGGGACGCTGCGGTTCTTCGAGAGCGGCGCATCGCTGCAAACCGAGAATCTCTGGGTCAAATGCGATGCTTGTGGCGCATCGAAGAACATGGCCCAAGCCTTCGGTCAGGCCGGTAGAGACAACCTGCCAGCATGTCGCGGGCGGCATCCCCACATCGATCGTTTCGACGATGACTGCCCTGAAGATCCGCGGGCGATCCTGCTCGGCGCGACCAATGGCTGGTTCCCAGTCACGTTGTCGGTCCTCGCCATTCCTCAAACGGGCAGCCCCTTGGCGCAGCTCGTCGGCGACGGCTGGACCTTCTTCGAGGACGTTTCCTCGGCCGATGAGGTCGGTTTCGTGGTCAAGACGCTGAAGAAAACGGCTCAGCTCCCCGGCATCGAGCAGTTCACCAGCGAGCAGATCTGGGCCGCCATCGAAGCCCACCGGAACGGAGGCGCGGACATCGGCCCGAGCGACCTCAAGGAGCCGGAGTGGCAAGTTCTTACTGCCGACGATCCGCCGACCGACTACCCGCATTTCATGAGCAAAAAGGTCGGGGTTCCGAAAGGCTTCGAGGCCGCGATCACGCGCGTCCTGCTTCTGGAGCGGCTGCGCGAGGTGAATGCCTTGCTCGGTTTCACCCGCGTCGAGTCCCCGGACGAAGGATCGGGTGACGATGCGGCGCCTCGCGCTCCGCTGGGGCGTTCGGCTCCCGATTGGGCGCCTGCGACGCAGGTTCACGGCGAAGGCATTTTCATCCGCTTCGATGCCAATGCTCTGAAAGCCTGGGCCGATGAGGATGCGGTCAAAGAGGTCGATGCGCGCTTGCGCGTTGGTCATCGTGGATGGCGTCAAAAGCGGAATCTCGATCCGCGAGAGGGCTATCCCGGAGCGCGATACGTCATGCTCCATACCCTGGCGCATATGCTGGTCAGGGAGTTGGCCCTCGAATGTGGGTACAATGCCGCCAGCATCCGCGAACGGATATACGCGGAGGTGGAAGGAGCGAAGGACCAGGCCGGCTTCCTGATCTACACGGCGGCGGCCGATTCCGATGGAACGCTCGGTGGTCTCGTTGAATTGGGCAAGCCCGAGAATCTCGGAAGGCTGCTTCGCCAGGCACTGGATCGAGCGCATGTCTGCGCCTCCGATCCCCTGTGCTCCGAACACGATCCCAGTAAAGATCAATCGCTGCATGGAGCCGCTTGCCACGCCTGCTCCTTCGTGTCGGAAACGTCTTGCGAACGGGGAAATCGGCATTTGGACCGTGCGTTGGTGGTTCCGACGCTCGAAAATCCAAACGCCGCGTTCTTCCGGGGGAGCTGATGGAACCGCTCCTGGATGCAGTCACCGAACTCGTGGCCTTGCTGCCGCCCTCGAAAATCGACGCGATAGCGTCACGGCTACGAGACGGTCTGCCGCCGGGGCGAGAACAAGACCTCCAAAAAGTCGTCGGTACGCCGGCAGCCCGGGCGGCATTGGCGTCGCTCATCGGGACGTGGCAGGCCGCGAAGTTATCAGGAGAGCTCGTCGCTGGGATGCTGATGGGCGCCGCCCATGCTCGAGAGCGCACGCAACGAGACTGCGCCGTCGAATTGGTCTGGACCGGGCCAATGACGCCATTCGTCGCGCCGCGCCGTACCGAACAGGTGCTTCTGGATGTCATCCAGCAGGCTACCAAAGAGCTCTTCATCGTGAGCTTCGTTGCCTATGACGTTGCCTCGATCATAGCGGCGATCAACGCAGCGGCCCTTCGAGGAGTCGAGGTGAGGATTCTCGTCGAGGCTTCCCTGACCCAGGGCGGTAGCCTGCTCGTCGATCCAGTAGCGACGATGAGAGGCGCGGTTCCATCAGCCAAATTGTATGCTTGGACGGATCGCCCACACCCTTTCACCAACGGCCGGGTTCACGCGAAGGTCGCCGTCGCCGACGATGCCATGGCTTTCCTGACGAGCGCTAATCTCACCGGTCATGCGCTGGAAAAGAACATGGAGGCAGGTATCCTCGTGACCGGCGGTCATGTCCCCTCTCGGTTACGGGAGCACCTGCACGCGTTGATAAAGACCAATATCATCCACCCCGCGTAAAAGCATGGTACGAGATGGGATTTGAAACATCAGCAGAGTTGTGACTATGCTTGGGCTTCGGTCCGCACAGATATTTTGCGGCTTATCGCCCCGCGGTTAGCAGGTCTCCACGGTTTCAAGCTCATACAAACTACCTCGGGTTTGAGCACCATTCGTTTATTTCTTCCTCTCGCCATCCAGCGCAGTTTGATGAAATATGAATTTGTGCCGGAAAGGAGCCTGCGCTAATTTTGTTGTATAACGTGGACCTTTTTAGTCCTGTCCGGCGCATAACTTCCGGAAGCCGCAGGAAAGCCGAAGTAGATCTGCTCGTCGGGACGTCCGGCCCCGACGGAGTCCGGTATGACAGGCATATAGGAAGAACCGTGGAAATAAGGCTTTGCCGCTCTTTGGCGGGAAGTTGGCCAAGAGCTTGCGCCAAGCGCGACACCAATCCCACCAATTCGTCAGAATCGGCTCGGGGCTTTTGGGTTGCTTCGCGAGCGGCGGACGATTGTATATCTATTGCGCGGACGTTGGTCATGCCCAACCTTACGCTCGGTATTGGCGCGCTTCGCGGTAGATGATAGCAGATTTAATCCCAGGCGGTAGTCAGGCAGCAAGTCCAGCTCTTGTACCCCCACTAAACCTAGCGCATCTTCGAGCGGTGCAGGGTCTCGATTAACAGCGCTTTTCATGAGGTAACTTTCTTTAGCATCCTTAAGAAGGGATATACCGGCCACGTTGCCGTCACGATCGTGGGATTTCATTTGGGGCAGCAGATCAAGCGCGTCGCCATTGGAGGCAAAACCGGTGCCGGCTTGATCGTCACTAAGGATAAGCGTCCTTACAACAAAAAGAATTGACTTGGCATCATCCTGCCTCTTGGCCGGAAGATCCGCTGCAAGCCATGCGCCAAAGGCGATTTTGCGTTGTTTTCTATCCGGTGATATCAGATCTTTTTTTCTCCTAGATAAGTTAACCAGCCGGTGGGCAGCAAAGGCGAGCTGAATTCCTATGCTTACTCCAAAGAAGTAGGTAGATGCGGCTGTGCTTTTGAAACGATCGATACCGATTTTGGGCGAACTCTTAAACGACGGATCGGATTCAGCGCCAACGAGGTATTTTTTCAATTCCACGAAAAATTCATAGATTTCTTTGCTGATTTGACCAAAGCTGTCGTCGTGATCAGTCTCAGAAAGGCCTAAACAGCTCGCGGTTTGCTTCGCAAATTCCTCATTAAATCTTTGAGCGAGCACGGGCGGTTGTCCCCGAATCAATGTAAGCTTATTGATCTTTCGCGTATTCTGCTCATATCGGTAAATATACGCGTTGATAATGTCAGACACGAGTTTAAACGAAGCACGTTCTGCCATGTCAGTGTAGCCGAAGGGTAAAAATTTGCCCGCATCCAAAGCCACGGCTCGTGCTGCAATGACTTGCATTTCGAACATCGAATAAAGTACCAGGAGGTCTGCAGTGCATGATTTTGCTACAGCTAGATCTTTCCTTGATAACGTTGAACTTGCGATCAATGTTAGGGCGTCGTCTAAATTTCCGCTGATTATGTCGACAAAAAGTGACAGAGATTGTTCACGGATCTTAATAAGATTCGATGCCAAATCCCGTGGTTCAATCTTTAGAGCTTTAGCAACAAGGGCTCGGCCTTCAATATGAGGGCGGACACATAGCATGTGATCTAAAATTTCAGTAATGTAGTCTTCATCTTTGTCCTGAAGGCTAAGAGCGAGATCGCGTGGCATTCGGATGCGATGGTCCATCAGGTGTCCGATGGGCAAACTAGCGAGATCGGTTTCTCTGAATAGACGATTTAGAAACGCTTTTCGGTCCATCCCATGCGTCTGGACGCGCAGAACGACGTCTCGAACAATCGCAAGGATCATCCCCATGTCCACCGGATCGGCTCCAAAGCCGCGTGGAAAAAACTTTGAGGGATCTTCGAACATTCAATTTTGCTCCGGTGGATTGGCCCCAGCCTCGTGGCGGAAGAGCCTAAAGGTCTGATTAAAATCGGAATCGTATACCGCGAAGCGTCCCTCCATCTCTGTCTAAGGTCGTTCTCATCGAGCCGCAGTGGTTCGGTTTAGATGAGGACGTAAAGATGACTAACGATGAAGCGGAACTTGGTACGGAAGTTGCGCGTGAACTGCTCGCAGATCGCGAGCTGCTTGCCGCGCCGCAGGTAGCGGCCGCCCGGTTCGTGAAGGCTCTACTGGCGGCGAACCCTCGGGTGAAACTGCCGTCGATCGTCGCCAACCAGAAGGCCAGAGATTGGATGGAGGCTGCCCGCGTCACGCCGTCGATCCTCCGTGAGGCGCTGGCCGCTGGTCGCAAGGAGTTGAAAGCGGTTAGCGCTGAAACCGCGCTGAAGCGGCCGAGGAAGCGCCAGCGGTATGTGCCCGTCGATGCCGAGCCGGTCTCGACGCGGAATCCACGGCAGCAAACCGCTTCGAGGACTTCAGTCTCCGCGGATGTGAGCAGCGCTCACAGCGTTATTGCTCCCAAGCGCGCAACTCACGCTGATCTCTACAGTGATGTGATGGTGCCGAACTAATTCTCGTTTCTAAATCCTCCATCAAAATGGCGGGCGGCTTGATCGTGTCATCTGCCCGCATTCTTTCAAAATGACGCCCAACAGGACTCAAAATCATGGCCATGATTATCGATCAAAATGCTGCCAGTTGCCGTGAGCCTCATGCTGTTGAAGGGCCCTCTGTGATCTTCGTCACCGGTGACAAAGGAGGCGTAGGTAAGTCATTCAAGGCCTTAAATTTTATCCGTTTGTCTCGCACTAGCCTGCCACAAGCTCCTTCGCCGAAATGGCGTTGAAAGCTCAGGCAAGCGCAGACTAGCTGGCAGATAACCCGCGCCGGCATGGATTGAACAACTCCGGCCAGGCGCTCTGCGCTTCCGGCACGGACGCTCATCAACTCGATCAGCGACCACATTGATCAAATTTTTTCGAGGAGTGCACGTTATGTCTGCAAAGACAGGATCGATTTGCCCTGAATTTCCCCCACTCACTACTTCAACACGTCTGCCAATCATTGTCGTAAATGGTGACAAGGGTGGAATCGGCAAGTCTCTCATCGCGCGTATTTTGGCCGCATTTCTCCGGTCAGCCGGCTACCTCGTCATCGGTTTCGATTGCGATGCGCGCAACGCGCATTTGGATCGCTACTATCGTAGCGTCATGCCGGTGACGCGGGCCTATCTTCGCCATACGGATGGTTGGGGATTGCTTCTTGATGGGTGGGAGAAAGCCCCTCCGAATGCCGTCCTCCTGGTCGATATGCCCGGAAATGTCGGCGACGCGATGGAGCGCGAGATGCACCGGGTGCATCGGGCCGTAGCAAAGCTCAATCGCGACATTTTGCATGTTTGGGTGATTGATGAGGAGGAAGACGGCATCACCCTGTTGAACCGCGTCAAAGGTTTCGCGCCTCCAGAGCAAACTCTAATAGTGATGAATGGTCGGTTCGGCGACAGTCCCCGCTCATTCGTGCTGTGGCACGAGTCTGAGCTTCGTGACGAATTGCTCGCGGCCGGCGCGTCGGAGACCTTCGTTCCGGCGCTGCAAATTCGGCCTCGTACGAAGATCGCGCGTGCACGTTGCCCGTTCGATGATCTGTCGATGTTGACCCTGAGCGTATCCGAACAGGTCGATTTTGAGCTGTGGTGGGACGACGTCATTCGAGCCTTTCGTCCGTTTTGCATTCAGTCGGGGTTGATCCTATGAGGCAACTTGTCGAACAGATGTATCGTGATCTGTTGGAGCGCGAAGCAAGTTCCGACGATTACGTCAAAATGGAAAAATTTCTCCGACGCCTTCCTGTGGGAATGCGGGATTCGCCGGGGGTTCTTGCTGAGATAATTTTCCGGTTAGAACATATCCGCCAAATTGATGAAGTCGTACAGAAGGCCTCATTTGTGGCGCAACAGACCGTTCATCGAGATCTTCCAAAACGAGTTGAGAAGGCAGCAGAAACTGCCTTTTATGCCTTTCGCGATCTGATGCCAGTCGATAGTCAGGATGCGATGGCGCGCCTTTATCGCTGGGGCGCGTTTTGGATGCTGTTTGTTTTGATCTTCGGCCTCGTCACTGGTGGGGCCAGCACCAAATGGTGGCTCTCGCGTCCTGAAGTACGCCACCACGCAATCTCGGAAATCAACTTCAATCACTGCATTGATGCCGTCTTCGGAGCAGCAGCGATCAAACAGCGGAATGCCGCCGAAGCTGCAGATTACGGCGTGGAACAGTTCCGCAGCGACTCCCGCATTTGTGCAGCGGAATACGCCGACCGCCTCGCAAATCAGTAATTGAAGGCCCGTCAGTTCAACGATGTTGTGCTGACAGGCTCTCCCCTCCGCCTTCGGCTCCGTCCGCAGATAGCTGCGGGTTTAAGTTGAGTGTGCTTTCAAATTAACCTGGGAGGAAATTAGCCAGGGCTGGCCAACGTATACCGCGCATCGCCGCGGAGACGTCAGCTTTGTCGCGTGGTCGCTCTGGCGCTGCCGTTGACGTGGCCGGACCTGGCCGGGGAGGAGCGTTGCCCTCCCCTGGACCCCTCCCTCCAAGACTTTTCGAAACCCTTGTTTCTGGAGAAAATGAAATGACTCGTCGCTCAGGCAGCGAGGTTCGTGTGCGCACCGTCGTGCTTCCGACCCGCTGGTCACCTGCCGAATATGATCTCCTCCAGGAGATTGCAAAACATTCGAACATCTCAACCGCTGAAGTGCTCCGCCGTTTGGTGCGGCAATCGCACCCCCAGCTCATTCCTTCGCGTCAGCTGGTCAATGATGTTCGGCGAATCGGCCAGAACATCAATCAAATTGCTCGTCACGCGAATACCGCACGCTCCGTCGAACTCCTCAACGAACTGCAATCCGCATATGCGGATTTGCTCGAAGCCGCCCGCAGGATGCTTGCGTCGTGATCCCCTCAATCAGCTGGGGGCGAAACTTCGCCGGCCTGGAGATATACCTTACCCACAATCGCGATCACGAGATCCTCGATATGCGCGAGGTTTCGTCAATCCATAATGCATCGGCGGAGATGGCTCTGGTCGCTGAGCAGGCGCCTCGCGCCAAGGCGGTCGTGATGCACATTTCGCTTTCCGCGGCCGTCGAAGACGGGGAGTTGTCTGACGAGACATGGAAGCACATCATTGATGATCTGCTCGACGAATTCGGCCTTCACGGCCACCAGCTAGTCGCCGTCCGCCACCGCGATAAGCAGTATGACCACATTCACCTCATGATCTGCACCGTGTCGCCTTTAACTCTCAAGACACCTTCGAAGCAGGCTTTCCTCGCGCCACATGCGCGTCAGAAAGGAGTTGCTTCGTTCGCGCTGAAAAAGACGGAGATTGAGCGGTTGCCCGTGGCTGATGTCGTGTGGCGTTCGTTCAATCAGTTTGCACTTTTTCGGCTTCAAGACCTGTGCAGGGCGATCGAGAAGCGGCTCGAACTGCGCCAATTGCGTACCCACCTCGAGATGGAAGGCGTACGAGAAGTCGGGCCGTCGCGTCGGACGAAAGCCGCCCATGAACATCGACAGGCCCGAACTGGTGAGCGGTCTTTGCTTGAAAGGGCTGATGATATCCGTGCCGCATTGGACCTTCCGAGTTGGCACCAAGCTGGACGGGCTCTCGCCGCCATCGGTGTGGGCTTCGAGGCTGCTTTGCGCAAAAGCAAAAAGACAGGGGCGAGGATCGTGGGGCTGACGCTATTCGATCTGCGGAGCGTCAATAACCGGATTAAGGCCTCCGATCTGGATACCGCGCAGCGCAGATATGGCCTACTTCAAATTGAAAAGCGTCGTCCGGCGGACGCGATTTCCTTTGAGCGGTGGTGGCCGGAAAATACCGACTATCTGCGCGCCTGCCCGGAGATGAAGGCCGATGAAGTCCGACCAAATCGGACGGAGTTTGAGCTATACCGGACGCAGCATTTCGAGGCGCGTCGACTGGCGCGTCTCGAGCGGGACAGGCTGAAACGCGCGCACCGGGCTAAGCGGAAGGCTCTGTCCGAGCGAATGACCAAGCAGCGCAAGGAGGAAACTGCACGTCTCCCTTCATCGCAAAGGCGATCGTTCAGCGTCGCGTTCACGAAGAACGTGCGATTGCCTCAGCTCCAAGCGGTGGATGATGAACATCGCGCGCAAATGGGAAAGCACCGACTACCGCGCTTGTTGAGCTACGCGCTTTTCATGGCGCAAAATGTGCCCGAGAAATCTGTCGTCAAGCATAGTGATCCGGTGTTCTACGAAATGCCCGCTCACAAACCGATCACGCAGGAAGCTGCTGCGGAGCGTTCAGCGAGTGCCCCTCGGCGCGTCCAATCGAAGGCAGAGCCTGAGATCGAGACCGACGCTGACATTGAGCTTCAACTAGCACGGATGGCGCAACAATCAGGCCGTTCGCGTTGAAATTGTGAGAGAGCCATGGCGCGCCGTCTTGATCATCGGATTTGCGAACCCGTTCACAGACATACGACCGTTACTGTCGCGGGATGTTGTACAGCTTGGCTCGTCTAAAAAGCGTGGAAAGTTAACAAGAAAATCGTAGCTCGAATGAGCCGATGGCGTTAGCTGGACGCGGAAAATGGGGGCTGATTTGCAAGAAACGGAGTTTAAGGCTTGGCTTGCCGAGCGGGGAGCAAATACAGAAAGCGGTCGAAACACTCGTGCGCACGCGGTGCGAACGATCGAGAATAACCTAGCTGCGCTGGACTCTCCTCATTCGGATCTCGCCGAAGCCTGGCAAGCGGACAAATTCCTACATTTGCGTCAGCGTCTGAAGGCAATGCAGGCCGACTTTCGGGAGGGCGGCAGTGATTTCAAGACACTCATGCCGCAGTCTGAGAGGCCGCTAAATCGATTGGCTAGCTGGCGCTCCTGGTTGGGCCAGTACGGGCAGTTTTTGGAAGGTGCGGGACTGGGTGATCGGTACGCCGACGCCATCCGACTGCATGTCCTTGAAAACTACATTGAGCCGGCACGTGAGCGCGAAGAGGATAGCGTTGAGGTCCTGGTACGCGACGTCAATGCGGCTCTCGGGCTGAAGGAGGCTTGGCCGAACATCTGCCAGGCTCTTGCCGGCCGCAAGTTTCGCGAAATGGCTGATGTGAGACTGGCTGAGCGTGTCGGAGCGAATATCAGCCCGGCAACGGTCTTGCGTTTTGATCTCGCGGCAAATGACGGTGACATCGAAGGGGAACTGCGTCAGCGATACGGCGTCCCGATTGTGGATACCGCTAAGATGCTGGCATTTGGCCTGCCAGATGGGCGTCAGCTTGCCTGGGAGCGCACGGTCTCGGTAGCCCAGATTTGGATTGAAGACAGTGTCGATCGAGAGTCTTGCCCGCTTCCTATTCACCGCACATACCTTCCCAAACAGGCGCGGCATTCTAATCTACCGCCTCGGCTGAAACATAGGGCGGCAAATGGACATAGGCCGCGACCCGTCTTGATCGTTCGCCCAGCGGATGCAGTGCAGCTTGTTGAATTGCTCGATTGGTATGACGATGCCGGCCCTTATGTCGATCGGGACTGGCTCGATCGGTTGCGTTCTGAATTTCTTGAGCGCCACCCGGGGTTCGTAAGCTTCGAGGACGGCGCCAGCTATGCGTCCAATGAGGGCAGCAAAAGACGCAATCTGGTAGAACATGCGCAAGCTTTGGTAGGCCAATTCGCGGGCGAAACGAAGAATGAGCCGTCCTTAGGCGCATCGTTGCTCGACCTGCTCGTCGGCAAAGCCGGGGTGCCATGCGAGCTTCTTGATTGGCGGGTGATCAATATTGTCCAAGCACTTCGGACTGACAATCCAGGAGTGGTGGAGCAAGCAGCTGAGGATCTAGCTCAAGCCGGGGACGACGTTGCCGGAGTCATGGCTTTCGTCGGCGCTACGTGGTCGCTGATGCTGCCTCATGCGCAAGCAAATCCTTATGCCGAAAGCCGGACGATATCGACCATGCTTCGGGCGTTGATCGCTCCCGAACGAATGTTTGGCATCCGATCCACCCCCACTGACAATGCATGTTGGATGTTAACCGGGAGTCCCGCTTTCGGACCAAACCCATTGAGCGAAGGTGAGTTGGCCGGCGTGATGCGCCTTGTCCGCACGGTGGAACGTATCATGCACGACGAGTGGCAATGGGCGCCTCGCGACCTCTGGGATGTTCAGGGATTTGTTTGGGAAACCTGTCAGAAGCGACTACCAGAACCGGCAGCGGAGGTCAGCGTGATGACCGATGAAATGCCAATCTGGCTCGTAACATCTCGCGATGGCGAGGCTGACGGGTTCGCCAGCTTCGTGGAGCGTGGGACATGGCATCTGCTCTACGATAGCGACAGCAAGTATAATCATATGGTTCGCGAGATGCAGCCGGGCGATAGGATCGTCTTGCGAGATTATCTGCCAAACCAGCGAAATGCGCCATTCGAGACGAACGGTAAACCGGTCAGCGCCATGCGGATAAGGGCTACCGGTATCGTGAGGGGTAATGGCGAAGACGGTCGTCAGGTTCAGGTGGATTGGACCCCGTTGCCCGAACCTCTGCTGTGGTGGCTTTACACCAACAATGACACGATTTGGCGGCTCCCACTTGAGCGTGAGGCGGCGCGCAAGCTCGCGGCGTTCATTTTTGAAGGCGAAGTACAAGATATCGCCTGGTTTCTGAATCTACCTTTCTGGCGTGACCGCCTCAACGCATCCCAGGATGACAATATCATGCTCAATCCGACCAATCTCATACTGTTTGGACCTCCCGGCACGGGTAAGACCTATTCTACGGCCCGCGAAGCCGTGCGCTTGTGCGATGGTTTGGCCGACTTTGCGGAAACGGCTGAAGGGCGGGCTTCTCTCATGGCTCGGTATCGCCAGCTCGAAGCTGAGAAGCGCATTGCGTTCGTTACCTTCCATCAGGCCTACGATTATGAAAATTTCGTGGAAGGTTTGCGGCCTGACGAGGATGCTGAAGAACAGGGGGCTGGTTTCCGGCTAAAGCCGTATCCCGGCATTCTTCGAGAAATTTGTGCGCTCGCTGAACATGCTCGAAAAAAGGCAGAAGCAGGCGAATCGGGTCAAGCTATCGATCTCTCCACCCACCGCTTCTGGAAAATGGGCTTGGGCGCTATTCGCCAGGAGGAGGAAGTTTACGAGGCGGCGCTGAAGGACGAATACATCGCGTTGGGTTGGGGGAGAGCTGAAGATTGGAGCGATGAGCGCTTCTCGACCGTAGACGCGATCAAGTCCCATTGGTTATCGCTTTTTCCCGAAAGCCAAGAGCCTAGCAATTGGACCCAGACGCACCGATTCCGCAACGACATGGCAATCGGGGACATCGTCATCATTCCCTACGGTAATAGCGCGTTTCGAGCTGTGGGGCAGATCGTTGGTGACTACGAGTTCGTTGCAGAAGCTGAAGGCTATTTTGCCCACCGTCGTAAGGTGAAATGGCTGCTGACAGCAGATGATCCGCTCCCGCTCGACGCGATCATAGACGGCAATTTCACTATGCGAACCGTGTACGAGATACCTCGCAAGCGGATCAACATTCCAGCATTGAGTCGGTTGCTTACGACTGACGGTGAATTGAATGACGGTCCTGCTAAGCCAACGAAACCTGACGAATTCGTCTTGGTGATCGATGAGATTAATCGGGCTAACATCTCCAAGGTTTTTGGAGAACTGATCACTCTCTTGGAACCGGATAAGCGGTTGGGCATGGACAACGCTTTGACGGTTCGACTGCCCTATTCAAAGGTAGAGTTTGGTGTTCCTGCAAACCTTCATGTCATTGGCACGATGAACACCGCTGACCGGTCTATTGCATTGCTCGATACTGCGCTCCGTCGCCGCTTTAAATTTCGCGAGATTGCCCCTGACCCCCAGCAGCTCAAGAATGCTGCAGCAGCAACGAACATGCCTCTCGTCGAGATATTGGGGACAATAAACGATCGCATTGAATATCTGGTCGATCGTGAGCACCGTATCGGACATGCCTTCTTCATGGGCTGCAAAACGTCCGACGATGTTATCGACGTGATGCGCGATAAAATCATCCCGCTGCTCCAGGAATATTTCTTCGAAGACTGGAGCCGTGTTCGGATGGTGCTCGGGGATGGGTTTGTTGGCCAGGAAGTGATCAAGGCTCCTCCGGGTATGGACGGTATGGATCGCGAGCGCTGGTTTGTTCGGGATTTCTACAGTGCTGAGCCGAAAATTTCGCTCTCGGATGCGTTTGCTCGTCTCCTGGGCAAAGGGGCTGTTTTGTCGGCGGTCAACGAGGATGATGAGCCAGACGCGGAGAACGACGTCGCATGACGCATCTCCACGTGCCTGAGTGGGGACGAATAGCGGTCGGTCCAGATGGCTTTTCCTTGACGCAAGCTGAGGCGCTGCTTGCTGCTGCTCGGGCACATCCGATGGGTGGAGAGGATGGGAGCGCCATCCTGACCGATCATCGTCACTACCTGCGGGCCAAACAGATGGTGGGCGTCATCGCCGCGCCAGGTTGCAGCTTAGAAATCTTGCCCAAGGTCGATCCTGAGGCCGAACTGGGCGATCTCCCGACGGTTCGGTCTCGCTTGATTTCCTTGCTGGACTTGGCGCTGGGGCTGAACTTGGCGGACGGCGCTCAGGCCGCCATGGCTCACGGTGCGGAAAACCTGCTGGACATCTTGATCCGGCTCTTCGCGCAGCGGCTCTTAGGCTTAGCTCGCCGAGGCTTGCCCCGGGCTTACCAAGCCCGGGCTGAAGATTTGCCGACACTGCGGGGGAAGCTCGATATCGTCCGCCAGCTGACAGTTCATGTAGGGCGTCCGGATCGACTCGCCTGTCGCTTTGATGTGCTGTCCAGCGACATACCGCTGATGCAGGTGATGAAAGCAGCCGTGATCTTCTTGTCTAAGCTGGCCCGCGCGCACGACACCCGTCGGCTGCTAGAAGAACTGCGCTTCGTTCTAGCAGATGTCGCAGATGTGCCTATTTCCGCACTCCCGTGGGAGAAAGTCAGGATCGATCGCACCAGCCAGCGGTGGGAAACTGTCTTCGCTTTGGCGAAATTGCTGCTCAGGCGTGATTGGCAGGGAACGACTTTCGATCATCGATCACACAACGGCATAACGCTGCTCTTCCCAATGAATGACCTATTCGAAGCAGCGGTCGCTGCGCTGCTACGGCGGGCTTTGTCAGGAAGCGGCATCAGCGTCGTGGAGCAGGGAGGCCTTCGTCATTGCTTGGGTGAATGGACAAAAGATGAGGAGTGTGAGGGCCATGTGTTCCAAACACGACCTGATATCCTTCTTCGCCGTGGAGGGAAGGATCTCGCCATCATCGACACCAAATGGAAATGCCTCGCCCTGGATGCTTCGGTCGCGAAGAGGGGGGTGGCCCAGGGCGATGTGTATCAGATGATGGCTTATTCGCGGCTCTATCGGTGCGATCGCCTGATGCTGCTCTATCCCGCAGTCGCGGGGAGCGGAACGGCTCTCAGCCACCGCTTCGGCATAGCCGGAGGGCGAGAAATGCTCGCTTTGGGGCTAGTTGATTTGACGACCCAGCTAAATCATGTCCAAGGCGAATTAGGAAAGCTGATTTCCGACTTCCTGCCTGGTGACACCTCGTACGCCGCTGTGAGCAGGTTCACGACACGCAACTCAAAATTTTGAGCAAGGGATCAAGGTATGTCTCGATCTGGCCACGATCGGTCATACGTTTGAGTTCGACCGGGATGAGCTCGTCATAATCAGCCTTAGACGCCACACCGGAGTCGAGCAGAGCTTGGAGCATCGATCGCCTTAGGATGCCAAATTCTGGTCGGACATCGGGAAAAGTCCGCTTGATCTCTTTGTCCCTAAGTTGGACTAGCAGCCGATAGGCTTCGTCGGTGTCGATCATTCCCGCAGGCACAAACGCAAGCGCCCGGTCGCGTGCCCCCTCCAACGTATATGTCCGTTGATCCGTTGTGGCGATACTAGCGAGCAGTGAGACGTTCTTGTCGCGATTGGCGCTCATCTCCTCAGTTTTGTTAGCAGGGTAGTCCCCATCTTGACCGGCGATTGCATCGTCGGCAGCTTGATGAACACGGGCATCAGCGGGCCATCCGCTGGCGTCGACGAATGTTTCCAGGGTGCCGCCGGCGGAACTGGCTATTTCGGCCGGCAAGTATCGGGCGTGTTGAGCGGCTGGCTCGCTGAGCGGCTCCTTAAAAATCTTGCCCTTCAGCATGTCTCTTTCCATCGACTTCAGCCGCCGCCACAAAGGGCCATCGCCGGCTGGGAGGTTGACGGGGGACGGCAGAAGCTCAAGGTCGCGCACCACCCAGTCACTCGAATGTCGGCCATCATCGATATGGGCAACAGGATAGGATTCTGTTAGTTGCCCCGTCGCAAACAGCACACCGTCCGTTCGCAAAAGCGCGACACGCATCCGAAGTTCAGTGGATCGCGACCTTCGAAGGACACGTCCCCCTGAAAGCAATGCTGCCGCTTCATCCTCGCTAACGAGGAGCGCGTGAGACGGGGATAAATTGTTCACTGTGTCTTGAGCCATTGAAAGTCGTTTGCCTGAGCTGCTTTGTCGGAAACGAGGACGGACCAGCCCTGTTCGCGCTTCTTATAGTAAAGTCGACCGTCACGACCACGGCCGGTGCTCATGTGGACCTCCAGCCAGCCATTCGCGGCGTGCACTCGCTTGCCACCCACCGACACGGGATGGTCGACGAGAAGCCTGAGCTTACCGTACAGGTCTCGACGATCTTCGATTTCGGTCAGGATGAAATCGGTAGATCCTCGCACCAATTCGATGCCGGGCAGCAATACCCTCATCACCGTCTGGAGTTCGGTATCTGCCCTCCCCTGCCGCCTCCCAGTGGCGACCGGACTGTTCGGACGGACTGCAGCTTCCGCTAGCTCTGCGTGTGCGGTCTCAAGGCTGAGGCGCAGCTGAGCCGCAATTTCCTCTGCCCGCGTCCAGGCGGCGAGCGCGTCATCCCTATCGGTCGAGAGCAAATCGACGCGAGTGCGTAGGTCGGCCAAGGCAACCTCATCACCAGCCGCACCTTCAAAACGCAGTGCTTCGAGCCCCGCCCTTAGGAATGCAGCCTCCGTTTCCAATCTCTGCTTATTTCGGTCGGCTTCGTCCCTGGTTCGCGCGAGCTCCGCCTCCTTCACGTCAGCAGTGGCGAGCGTGTTGGCGAGTTCACGCTCGGCAGCGATCAGCCTAGTGCCGAGACGTTCGTGGTCACGTCGCAGCCGAGCCATCAGAAGCTCTGGTGATGCGGCGTCCGTCTCGACGGCCGGTTCCGAGACATCCGCGAGCAGCTGCTCCAATTCCCAATCGCTAGGGGCGGACGCGACATCGAGCCTTAGAAACCAGTCATGTAGGAGGCCCGAAGCACTCTCTCGGAATGAGGGACCGTGATGTTCCACGGGAATTTTCGCGCGCGCGAAAGTTGAGAGCGTTTCACCAAGGAGTGCTTCTGAACCATTGATGAAAAGATACGGCCGGGTTCCCGACCGATCGACTGTCCAGAACCGCGTTTCACCATTTAGCGGCGCATCGACTTCATCCAGGCAGACGGGTGCCTCAGAAGAATAGCACCACCTCCCGTCGAGCGAAACCCGCCCGGCGCGCGCGATAGGATAGACCAACCCCATATATTCGATGCCGATCGAGCCATCGGGCATGCGCCGCGGGAGGCGTTCGACCCTGTCGACGGCCTGGCCATCTCTTTCGAGCAAGACTTCAATAGCCCGTAGCAAGTGATGTTCAGCCTGTTCGTCCGTTGACTCAGAAAAGCATAGCTATCACACTGATGCGGCGATCAGAATATCGCAATCGGGGGGCAGTGCGGGGTGGGCGTAGTTAATGTGATCATGTGGCCGATCGAGCGTGGGATCCCGCTCGTTTTCGGCTGGGAGCCAACTCCTCTCGTACTCTCGGCCCTGATATTGGCTTATGCCTCGTGGCGATACATCCGAGGTCGCGAGCAGCTTGATACGTTCGACGCTGCGCTTGATCGGTTTGGCGGGCGGCTTGCACGCTATCAAGGCGATGGGGTGTCGTTCGTCGCAGATGTAGAGGCTCTCACCGAGGAGTTCGGCGAGGACCGCTTCATCGGACATGCCTGGCGCGGCTACGTGGCCGACCTCCACTATGACGAACAAAAGGGCCGCGTAGCGTCCGGTCTCCCGCCAAGCGAGTTTTTCAACCCCCGCCTCTATCGGCACGGACGCATTGATTTACGGTCCTTCGAAGGGGTTCCGAACCAACTCGTAGGCCTGGGTTTGCTGGCAACTTTCCTCGGTCTGGTCGCGGCGCTTTTCATCGCTCGAGATGGCATCCAGGCTGATCTGGAGACTTCGAAGCACGCTCTGCGCGCGCTCTTGGGCGCTGCGGCGGCAAAGTTCCTGACCTCTGTCACAGCCCTCGCGGCGTCACTTACATTCGCCTGGCTTAAAAATCGCCGCCTCCACACCACAGAGCAGCACATCGAGCTGATCAACCGAGAGCTGGAAAGGCTGGTGCTGCCACTGAGTTCTGAACGGATCGCAGTTGACTCCTATGTCGAGCTAGGTCGGCAAACGACGCAGCTTGAGCGCTTCAACCAGGATTTAGCGGTAAGCATTGCTGAAGCACTCGACAAGCTCCTGGGAGCAACCTTCTCAACAGCGATCGAACCAGTAAAAACCTCAATCGAGGACATGGCCGATCGACTGGGCGACATCAATCAATCCGCCCTCGAGCGAATGGCGGAGCGATTCGCCGGTGTACTGAGCGGCGCTGCCGAGGAGCACACGCGCCGCTTGGGTGAAATGCTGGAAAAAGCGGCCCAGGCGATCGGTGAGCTGCCGGGCCAGATTGACGCCGCAGGTGAGAGCTTCAGGGCGGGCATAGAGGCTGGCTCACAGGAGCTCGCCACCAGCTTCGCCGCCGCAGGCGAGAATTTGGATGCTTCTCTCCTCCAGTCTTCTGAGGCGATCACTGGCGCCGTCCGGCAGGTTGCCGGCGAGGTCGAGGCAAGTGGGGCGGTTATAAGACAGGAACTCGAAGCCGCAGCGATCGATGTGAAGAACGTCATAGCGGCCGGGGTGACAGAATTGTCAACGTCGATGGTCGCCGCAGTCGATAATCTGGACGCAAGGATCGCCGAATCCGGCGTTGCCCTCTCGCAATCGCTGGGCGGCGCCGCAGAGCGGATTGAAGCTGGCGCGGACTCACTCCGTGCTGTGTCTGAACGCAGTGCTGAGTTGGCGAACAGTCTCACGCAGACAAGTGACGCATTAGCTCGGCAGTTCGAAGGCGCTTTGGAAGCTGCGCGCGGTGTAACTGACGGTCTTGGCACTTTGGTCGGTCAGGTCGACAAGGCGGGCCAGTCAGCAGAGGCGCTCGGTGCACTCGCCACAACGATGACGACTGTCTCGGCTGGACTGGAACGCGTCGCTAACCGGGTGGAGGAAGTCGCTGATCGAGCAGACGCCACTAACGATCGGTCGGCCACTCTTGTTGAGGGACTGGTCACCCGTGTGGACGTGATCAACCGGGATTTGGGCGCTCTAAACAACGCCCTTGCTGCGGCGATGCAGAAGCTCTTTGAGGGCCTAGGTTCCTTCGGCGAGCGAACCAGCGGGTTCGTGAAGGCGGTAGATAAGGAACTTGCCGAGGCGGCCGGACGCCTTAGCGCGGCTGTGCAGCAGCTCGACCAGGTTCTGAACGAACTGCCCCGAAAGGGCGACTTCAAGGCTTTCGCTGACGTTGTGTCTCGAGCGGGCTTCGACCGCGCTGAGGCAGCCGAATGATCCAGGCCTGACGAACCGTGCCACGCAGGACCAGGACCGCGGCCGCTGATCAAGGGCAGCCCGAAGAGAGCTACTTCGTTTCATTGAACGATTTGCTCATCGGCATGCTGTTCGTATTCATCATCCTCCTGATGATCTTCGCTCTCAATTACCAAAGTGCCGAAGCCCGCCTCAATCGCCGGATCGCTGCTCTCGAAGACGAGCTGGGCGGACGCGAGACACAGCGGACCGGGCTGCTGCGGCGGCTTCAGGGAGAACTTGCACGGGCAAACGTGCCGGTTGAAATCGACGAGAAGAACGGCGTCTTGCATCTGCCTGAAACTGTCCTATTCGCGTCGGGGTCTGCTGATTTGGGCGAGCGCGGCCGCGCGGCCCTTGCCAGCCTCGCTGCTCTCCTCGCTCGCGAGCTGCCGTGCTACGGCCAGCGCAGTGGCCGCATTGGCCACTCTTGCCCCGATGACTCCGAGCCGATCTTGGAAGCTGTCTATGTTGAAGGACACACCGACACTATCCCGATCGCCACCGCGCGCTATTCCGATAACTGGTCATTATCCTCCGATCGGTCGATCCAAACCTACAGGTCGATGGTGCAGGCGGCGCCAGGCCTCGAGAGGATCCGCAACGCCGCAGGAAACGCTACGCTGTTCGGCGTAAGTGCTTATGCGGCTCAGCGCCCGATAGCCGATAACGCGTCCGAGGGCGGACGCGCGCACAATCGTCGAATTGACGTGCGCTTCCTGATCGCGCCGCCCACTAAGGGGGACATCAAGGCGACCTCATCGGTGGGTTCCTTTCTGGGCGGGATCGAATGAACGCCTTCGCGGCGACGTTGCAGAGCCTGAAGGGCCTCTCGTCTCTCGCCCTAGACCTTTACAAGCACGTACCGGTGCAGTCGGAGATGCGCGCCGCTGCGCGTAAAATCGCCGATCTGTTCGAAATGCCAGCGCGTCCGGGCGAGGAAGAGCTGTTGCTCGCGCTGGAGGCATTCACGGGCTGGTGCGCTGGCGGCCGGGAACCCACTCGGGAGGAGTGGGTCCTCGCCCCGTGGATTTGCTTGCAGGGAACGCCACGGCTGATGGACCAGGAGCTGTTTGCGACGGGGCTCAGCCAGCGGCTTGCTGCCGAGCGTCAGCCTCGTCTCTTGAGAGCGATGGTCCACAGCTACCTTCGCGACTGGGAGGCCCACGCCACCGCAACGATTAGCGTTGGACATATCATCGAGCGCGAACTGAATCGTCACGGCGCGGCTTGGGCGGTGCGTTGGCGCGAGCGCGCGGGCACCGTCTCGCTCTTCAGTGCGGAAAGCCTGATAAGCCGGCTCGTCGATGCTGCACTGGAGAAAGGCGGCGACGTTCGCCTCCTCCTGCGGAATCTCGGTTTCACGACAGAATTATTGACTCAATCTGGCCTCCACGCTCCTCTCGCGGCAGGACTAGCAGTTAGACTTTCAATAGAGCTTTCCGCTAATAGGCGCTTTGCGGGGTCGACTGTCGGAAACATACTCGGTTTTCTCAGAACGGGCGCGACCTTGAGATTTCCCGAAGAACGCGTCGAACTCGCCGAACTGCTCCTCGCACCTTTCGCTACCAAGGACCTCACGGACGTGGAGGCGAAGGCTGCGCTCGTCAGCTTCTTCGATGAGCTATACGGCGATCCCCGAAGTCATCCGAAGGCATGGATCGGCATCAGCCAGGATGCTCGGCGAACGATTACCCGTTGGCTGGCGCGGAAGGCGCTCGACCTTTTCTTCGATATATTGAGCGCAACGGCTGATCCGATCTGGAAGTGGCGTAAGGCTTTCTGGCTCGCACTCGAGCGCAGAGGCGTCATCGACGATGCGTGGCCCATCTTCGGGCGCCAAGCCGTGGACTGGCTTGCCGCTCGCCCGGAGCAGCGACGGCGGGTGGCGGCCCACGCGAGGCTGACCGGCGCCGAGCGCAAGCAGTCCGTCATGCTGATGCGCATCGGCGGCTATATTGTTGCCGAATGGAGTCACGCCGGTTCGGTGCGAATCTGGGCGCATGCCGACGCCCGGGCACCTAGCATCGGTGATGCCTATTACTCCGCCGACGAGGTACGCGCTGACTGCCTCTATGACCAACGCCATGACGGCACCATCAGCTATTCTTGGCAAACCGAGCTCAGCGATTGGTTGGCGACCCGCATCGGCGTACGAATTGGCGTAAATGAAATGAGACCGAATGTCTGACCTGAGCTTGGAGTGGGTGTCCCAAGGCGACTGGGTTGTTGTCAGCGGCAAAAACATAGGCGGACCCGTCGACGTTGAGAAATGGCCGGCTCTCGCCGCGCCCTCCCTCGCTCCCGCCATCGGCGTTTTATGGAGTCTGGTCGAGGATGAGGTCGCACTCACGCAAGCCGACGAACTCCACCTGTCGCACAATGACGCGGCAGCGCTTTCGCCTGCTGTGCGCGCCGCGATAGGGCTGCCACCTACGCCCGCAGTGACGATGTTTGTCCAGCATCAGGACACGATCGATCGTGACGGGTTCAGGATAGATTACCGCTGGCACCATCTGGATGGTCGACCGGTGCTCGGCGCCAAACGTGATGGCGCATTCGTGAGCGTTGGTGGCCGACGGTATCTCCTTCCATCAGAGCTCTTCGAGATCGCCTCGGCGATCGACCGCTTCAACGCGTTACCAGCAACAGATCCAGATAGCCGGGCCGCGGTGTGGATCGACATTCAGGATCTACTGCCAACGATGGCTGAGCGCGGACCCATCGACGCTTCGCCCTACCTACGTCAGATCCGTGTCGCTCATGCTGGCGCCTTTACGCTCCGACCATTTGAGCATGACGGCGCAGTCGATTTTGATCCAGTCCTATTCGCGGCAAAGCCGTCAAAAGCGGCTCCGGTGTTGGGTTCGGATGCCGATTCTCTCACCGAAGAAGGCGCGGCCGAGGCGGAACCTGTGCCGCTGTTGCCCGAGCATTTGCAAAAATGTTTTGCCGAAATGCGTTTTCGCCAGTTCTCGGATGTGCGTGGACGCTACGCACTGCCTGACGGATGGCTTCTTATCCTCTCTCCACCGCTTCGCAAAGCCATGAGCGTCACTCGGCAAGTGCAGCGTACGGGAGGCGAACTCGCACGCGATTTTGTGCGCAATCCGAGAGCCTATCTTCGCGAGGCACTCGGCGGGGAATTGGATGAGCATCTCGTCGAAGAGCTGTTCAAAGAAACGCGTGAGTTCTCCGAGCGGGTTCAGGCGATCGGCCTTTGGCAGAAGAAGGTATTGCCTTGGATTCAGGTGCCGCGTGAGCCTTGGTTGCCACCCGAGGCAGTTGGCCTGATCGTCGATGGCGCGCCGGTGCAGCTCCCCGCGGAGCGAGTGGCGGAGCTGGCGACCGCGATCCGTCATGCGATTGACGAAGGCCGCGCGGAGGTTATTTTCGACGGCATTCCCATCCCCGCCACCGAGCAATCCCTCGCCTCCTTGGGCGAAATCGAGCGCGCCTTGGCCGGAGGCGACCCGAAGGGCAGGGCCGATCACGAAAAAGGCGACAGCCCGAAGGAGCCGAAGCACGATACAGAAGGCGGCAGTGAGCCGCATGTCCTCCTCGTCCGCAACAACTTCGAGGAAGTCATCTTCAACAGCGATCCGGCACCAAGATTGCCCTGGATCGCGCCGGGGCTTCACGAGAGCTTGCTCCGCTCCTCACCCAAGCAGCATCAGCGCGAAGGGGTGGATTGGCTGCAGCGGTGCTGGCATGCGGGTTGGACTGGCGCTCTGCTCGCCGACGACATGGGCCTTGGCAAGACGTTCCAGACGCTGGCCTTTTTGGCATGGGTTCGGGAAGGCATGCGAAGGGAGCAAATAAAACGAGCGCCTTTGCTCATCGTCGCGCCAACCGGACTGCTCCGCAACTGGGAAAAGGAGCACGACATCCATCTTGACGCGCCCGGGCTGGGGAATGTTCTGCGGGCATATGGCCCTTCACTCCGCACCTTGCGCATAGCATCGGGATCGGAATTGGAGATCGCTAGGCCGGTACTGGACACCGATCGGATTGAGGCCGCGGATTGGGTGCTCACCACCTATGAGACATTGCGCGATTACCAGCACAGTTTCGGGCGTGTCAGTTTCGGTGTGATCGTCTTTGATGAGATACAGAAGATAAAAACGCCGGGGACGCAAGTCACAGACGCGGCCAAGGCAATGCAAGCTGAATTCGCGCTGGCGCTAACGGGCACGCCGATAGAGAATCGGTTGGCCGACCTCTGGTGTTTGATGGACACGCTGCATCCGGGCGCTCTTGGAGGGCTGAAAGAGTTCAGTCGTCGCTATGAGGATCAGCCCGATCCGAACGACCTTAAACGGTTGAAGGAGGCCCTCTCGGTTCCCGGTCCAGAGCGACCCGCAGTGATGCTCCGCCGGATGAAGGACGAGGTACTGGAGGGGTTGCCCATCAAAACGGAGCACGTTCGGGCGGAACGAATGCCGGACGTACAGGCGAATGCCTATTCGGCAGTCGTTGCCGAGGCGCGGCGTCGCACGGATCGTGGAAAAATGCTTGAAGCGCTTCAAGCAATGCGTGCGGTGTCGTTGACGCCTTTGGAACGATCAATGGTTGCTTCGGACGAAGATTATATCCGCTCCTCGGCGCGCCTTATAGCGACCATGTCTATTCTAGACGAGATCAGGGACCGGGGAGAAAAGGCGCTCCTCTTCGTCGAGATGCGGGCCGCTCAGGCCGATCTCGCCGGCATTCTTCAGCGACGATATAATCTCGCGCGCACTCCAATGATCATCTCGGGCGAGGTCGCCGGACCCAAGCGCCAAGAGCGCGTAGATGAGTTTCAAGCAGGGCCGGCAGGTTTCGACCTCATGATACTATCGCCCAAAGCAGGTGGTGTTGGCCTCACCCTCACTGCAGCTAATAATGTTGTGCACCTGACCCGCTGGTGGAACCCTGCAGTAGAGGATCAGAGCACCGACCGATGCTACCGCATTGGCCAGCAGCGGCCGGTGAACGTCTATTTGCCGATGGCTCTGTTGCCTGGTGGCGAAGAGCACAGCTTCGATAATCGCCTTCACCTGCTTCTTAGGCAGAAGCGGGCATTGAGCAGGGATCTGCTCATGCCCCCGGCTATGTCGGAGGAGGATGCTCGACGTCTTTACGAGGAGGTCCTTGGGTGATCTGCGTATGATGGCAAACGCGCTGCCACAGCTTTGTCGAAGCGCGCCGCAGGGAGCAGTTGCAGCTCAAGCTGCTCGGCGGCGAGGGCTTCGGCGATGATCCGATGCGTCGGGCAGTGAATACCGACGGCGTCGAGCCCACAGCGCGCCGCATGCTGGGATAAGGCACGGTGTGGAAGGAGCCAGCACCGGTCATTCGCTGGATCATTGAATGTAGAACACCGGGAGAAGCGGACCCGGATGAAATCAGTGAATTATCTATCCACTGACTATCGTCAATTCGCTGCGGCCGCGAGCCACGGGCGTCACCGCGATTTTTACGGGAATCCTTTCTTTGATCTCCTCGACATGGCTGATGACGCCTACTCGGCGCCCGGTCGCGTGAAGATGCTCCAAGACAGACAGGGCTTGGCCGAGGCTGGCGCCGTCCAGTGCGCCAAATCCTTCATCGATGAACAGGCTTTCTATCTTGAGGCCGCGGCCAGTCGACATCTCGGCAAGGCCGAGTGCCAAGGCAAGACTGATCAGGAATCGCTCGCCGCCTGAAAGATTGTGCACCCCACGGATTTCGCCAGCCATGTCATGGTCGATCACCTGGATAAGCATGTCGCCGCTGGGCGCGCGTTGGAGCTCATAACGGGGCTTGAGATCCGTCAGCCTCGAATTTGCGTGCGCCAGAAGGCGATCAAGCGTTAGCCCTTGGGCGAAGCGCCGAAACCGAGCACCCGTCGCATCGCCGATGAGTTCATCAAGGGCGAGCCACACCCGTGCCGCTGAGCGCTCGCGTTCCAGGTCGGCGCGAAGCTTTGTAGTCTGCGTCCGTACCTCATCATCCCGGCGGAGCACGAATTGGGCATCTTGGAACGCCTTCTGTGCCGCCTCGTCAGCTTGCTTGGCTTCGTTGACTGCTTGAGCAAGGGTTTCGCCGGAGAGAGAAGGAGGGTCAGTCTGATCATGGCGGATCAGATCCTCCTGTCGCTGGGTCAGCAGGGCAGCAGCCTGTTCTGCGGCCCTGTCGATGTTGGCAAGAGCCTCAACCTCCTGATCGATCGCTTCCTGTCCTGCTTGAGCTGCGCCGGCGACGGCGTCCTCTCCGATCGCCAACTCGGTAAGGCGTGCGTGAAATCGACCTTGGCGCTCGAGATGGTTCTTGATCTTGCGCTCTGCTTCTTGGTCCGCGGACTCTTTATGAGCTGTTGCGGCCGCCTGCTGCTCTCGCGCCTTGCTGGCCTCAACTTGGGTAACTTCCAAAGCTCGGCGGCTCTGCGATAGGGCCGCTTCGTTGCGGGCGACGACGATATCCACCGTGTCGCCGCCAAGCAGGCTTTTCCGAGCGTCCGTTTGCCGAAGCTGATCTTCCTCCCACCCCTTCGCTTGAGACTCGATTTCGTCGAACCGGGCGGTGGCTGTGGCGGTCTCCGTACGCGCGTCAGCAACGGATTTCTCCAGCCCCGGAATTGCGGCGAGGAGTCGTGAATGTTCAGCAGAGTGGGCGCGCCAAGCCTTGGCAGATTCGTCGAGCCAGGCTGCGGGGTCAGGTAACTGTCGCCAATCTGCGCTGCCGCCGAACCTCGCGTCGATCGATCGCGCGAGCCGATCTCGTGTTTCGGTAGCGTGCGATCGTCGCTCCGCTATGCCGCTCAATTTCTGTTCGATATCGCGCGCTGTCTGAGCGGCGAGACCGGAGGCTGCGCGGCATTTTTCCCACTCGTTTCGAGCCTTTTCATCGGCGACTTGCGCAATCGTGACCGCGGTCTTCGCCTCCGTCATCGAATCGCGCTGCTTGTCGAGCGCGGCGAGTTCGCTTTGAAGAGTGGCCTCGAAGTCTGGTCCGGCCGGATCAAGGCCCACCGAGCTGCACTTTTCTGAGAGGACTGCAGCGGCAGATTGGGCATTATTGCTGGCCGCCGCCGATGCAGCGGTCTGATTTTCTATGTCGTGGTCCAGCCGGAGGATTGACTGGTCAGTAGCCTGGATTCCTGTGGCTAGGGCGGCCTCTTCAGCGGTCTTTGAAGACAATGAAGCGTCCAGCTGGGCAATGCGCTCCCGCTGCTCCCGAAGCTGTAGGCCCAAGAGCGAGTCGATCGCACTCAACGCATGTTCGGTCGCCCCGCAAACTGGGCAAGCCTGTCCATCCTCGAGCGTGGCGCGAAGTTGCATTGCCGCTTCGCCCGAGGCCGTTTCGGCTAGCTCGCCCGCACGCCGTGCCTCCTGCAATTGCGCCCGCAGAATAGGGAGGGAGGAGCTGACCTGGGAATGCCGGGCGACCAGATCTTCGCGTTCGGCCTTAGCGTCATCGAAATTGCTGCGCAGACGGACGAGGAGGTCGCGGGATGTTTCTACCTGAGCTTCTTGATGCTTCCAGTCTACTAGGAGAGGGGAAAGACCTCCCAGGCGATCCCGTTTTTCAATGATCGCTGAGAAGGCGGCATCGGATGGTGCTGAAGCCTTAGCCTCGTCCAAAATGTTGCGAGCCCATGTGGCAGCTGCGGCGGTTCCCTCTTCCGCTGCCTTGGCGGCTTCCCATGTGGCGTTGGCCTCTATTTTGGAGGCCTCTGCTTCCTTTGCGCTCTCTGAAAGCTCGGACAGCTTTATATCGACGGCTGCGATCTCGACGAGCTCTGCAGAGAGTTCCTGCTGCTGTGCAGCCAACGTGGCAAGCCCGGCGTTCGCCGCAAGCCACGACGCCTGAGCGTCACGAGTTTCTGCAGCCTCAGCCAACAAGGTGTTGGCGGCCTGCTCAAGCTCCTGACATCTCGATAGGGCTAGCGCGCGCGTAGCGCGGACGTCTGCTATACCATCAAGCGATGCGCTTGTTTCGGACAGCTTTCGGTCGAGCACACGGGCTTCTTCGATCTCAGGAGATTGAGCGGCAACCCGCTCCGTCTCGAGCTGGAGTTGAGCTGCTGCGTGACTTTCTTCGGCTGCCGTTTGCGTTGCGCGTTCGCTTGCCTGCTCAAGTGCACTTTGCCGCAGGACAGCAGTTTGCTGCGCTTCTTGCGCCTGCGTGGCCGCTTCCTGGACGGCGGTCCAGTCTCCGGCGAGCGCGTACGCCGCTTTGCTTAGGCGCAATGCTTCGTGCCGAGGGGCGGCTTCTTCGCGGGCTGCGTTCGCGATCGATGCGGCCAACTCACATTCCGTCACCTTGTTGGCCAAGGCAATGCGATCGGTTTCCCAGCGAACAGCTTTGGAGAGTTCTCCAAGCGTAGACGCGGTTCGATCTGCAACGTCCTTCGCTGCGCTTTGCTGCTCTTCGGCGATTCGGCGTGTTTCGTCGTCGAGGCCGTTCTGCGCCTCAATGCGGTCTAGGATCGCCTGCTGCTGGGCCCGCAGCGTTGCTGCTTTTTCATGAGCTGCGCGGCCAAGGCTCGCATAAATATGCGACCCGGTCAGCCGTTCGAGTAGCTGGGCGCGCTCATTATCGTCAGCCTTGATGAATGCCTCGAAATCTCCCTGTGCCAGGAGGACGGCCCGACGAAACTGTTCGGCGGATAAACCGACGAGACGGTGAATCTCCGCAAGCGTTTCGGTTTTGGTCCCACCCAAGATCTCGCCGTCAGCAAGGCGCGTGAGGTTGTGCCGGGTAGCCTGCATGCGGCCATCGGTCTTCTGACGGGCGCGCTGGACGGTCCACCGAGCGCGGTAGCGCTCGCCGTCCCGGCCAACGAAGTCCAATTCAGCATAGCCCTCACCAGAGCCATGCCGAAGGATGGCCCTCGGATCACCTGCCGACAACTCGTCACCTTGGGCCGTTTCGATCCTGGCGCGTGCCGGTGCCGCGCCGAGGCGCGGTACCGAATCGAACAATGCCAGGCACATGGCGTCGAGTAGGGTAGATTTCCCTGCGCCTGTTGGGCCGGTGATGGCAAAGATGCCGGCGTCGCTGAGCGGCTCGGCTTCGAAATCCACTTCAAAATCGCCGTTCAGGCTGGCGAGATTACGGCCGCGAATTGCCAGGACACGCATTAGGCGTCCTCCCTCGATGTTTGTGTCTCGATGAGAAGGGTTTGAAACGCTTGTTTCAAATCGTCCGGCGGTTCGCTGCCGTGAGCCCGCTCGAACAGCTCTGCGAAGACGGCATCAGGAAGGAGTTCGGCTAGATCTACCTCGCGCTCGGCGATGGCTTGGTTGGTGGCCTCACGAGCCGATACACGTGCGATGCGCGTCAGCCGCACAGCCTTCCCATCGAGTGCCGCCATGACCCGAGCTTGTAGGTTGGGTTCAGGGCCATCAACGAGGACTGAAACTTCCACAAACGGATGCAGCCCGCGAGGCATATCGGGATCGAAGTCCAATCCCTGGATTTCGATCTCAACCTCGCCGATCGGCTTTGGACCGTCGGCTGGGATCGTCAGAAAGGGGACGAGGCGGGGAATTTCTTCCTCTCGGACGATCGCGCCGCCCGGCGCAAGATCGACTATGCTGACTGAATGGCGGTAGAGCCTTTCCGTTGCGGACAGGGGGAATGGCGAACCCGCATAACGGATCAGCGTGTCGCCCCTGATCATCTGAGGGCGGTGAAGATGGCCAAGCGCAATATAGGCTGCTCGGTCGTCAAAAAGCGCCGTCGCCTGGGCTTCCTCCCCGCCTATGGTGATTCGCCTTTCTGAATGTTCGGAGATGTCCCCTTCCGCGACGTGAAGGTGGCCAGTCACTATGAGAGGCAATCCGTCTGCTTGTGCAGCGCCTGCCGCCAGAACATTGGCATACAACTCGGCAAGGCCTCCCGCGCCCATATCTCCCGGCCGGCAGTATGGGACGGCTGCCAACCATGCTGCGGTCTTACCCGTCCGATCGGTCAGCGGGATCAGCAACCTATCGAGGTCTGCCATGCCATTTGCGCGGGGCAGGGAGCCCACAAGGTGAATGCGCCCAGGTCCGAGAAGTGCGGCGGGTAGATTGATCCTCGCTGCGCTGTCATGGTTCCCGCCAATGATGACGATCTGCAGATTGGGGCAGCGCGTCGTAGCATCCCGAAGAAACGCATAAAGGCGTGCCATGGCTGATACCGGCGGGTTCGCCACATCGTAAATGTCGCCCGTTACGAGCAGGAGATCCGCTTCTTCAGCTATTAGGCGGTCAAGAAGCCAGGAGAGAAATGCGTCATGCTCCGCCTCTCGTTCATGGCTGAACAGCTCATGCCCAATATGCCAGTCAGAACTATGGATCAGTCGGAAGGCGGGTATCGATTCGGTCATGGGTTGAGTTTCGCAAAATTGGCGACAGAAATGGACGTAATTCGATCGCGGGGGGAGATGGCCAGCGTTGGCTTAGCAGCCATCTCCGCTCTGGCAGAGGTGTCTGGCAAGGACGATCATGGCTTCCGTATCTCGCCCGCAATACGCTCGTAGCGCCGTGTCGAGTGCCGCTCGGCGGTCTTCAGTCGTTGCGGGGGAAATGGCCTCCAGATAGGCGGCCTGGGCGTTCCCGCCGTCTTTGACCTCCAGCTCTGAATAATCAAGATCTGGGGCCACTGTGGGCAGAACGGCCTTGATCGACCAACTGCCGCGCTGGTCACGGTGATACCAGTTGGCGCGCGTGACCGGCAAAAGGTCAACGACCCGCTCAATGATCGAGTTGAGATCGTCCGCCAGATCGGGGAAAAATTCAGACAGTTCCCGGAGGCGTCCCTTTTCAAAGCTAGCGTTGTAAGCGACTACCGCGCCCGACTTGGGGATCATCGTCACCAGCGCTTCGGCACAGGCCCTGCGGGGGTCCGCCCCGTCCAGGTTGAGGAATTCATGGTGCTGAAGGCCTCCATCCTCCGCTTCCACATGAGCAGAAAACTGGAACGGCACCTGTTGATAGGGGCGGGTACCCACCCAGCGAGGAATGGCGAAAGCGATCGTCTCAAAGTCCAACCACGTTCGGGGGAAGGCCCAATCCGACATGGCGGATCGGGCGCCCTCTATGTTGTGATCGGGCTCGCCGGTTAAGGTGGCGTGGAACACCCGTTGATGGGTCGGATTGGTCAGCGCCGCAGGGTCGACTTCGAAAAGATCCTCGACCCCTCGTCGTAGCCACTGATTGCCGCCCCCGTACGGAAGCACGGTCACCGGCCATTCCGGGCCTGACGGGAGCGCTGCCTCGCAATATGCCGCGAAATTGCATGGGAGCCCGCCGCAGTGCGGGCCAGGAAGGATGTTGGGTTCGCTGCCAGTGAGCGCTTCCCGCGCCGCTGCCACTACCGCTGCTCGCGTTTCGACGCGATCCTCGATGTTGGAAGTGAGGTCGCTGTCGAAAAACAGCCCCTCGAGCGACCCATCACTTTTGAGGACGAAGTCGGAGTCCAGATGGCGGATCGCTGCGCTGTCGATTCGCACGCCGGCTTCACGAGCGACCCAGACCTGCGTGGCCAGGTCATTCACGTGATAGTCCTTGGGCTTCGTCGAACTTTTTACCTCGGCCATGTGCCAGCCACCGAGGCCATTTGGCTCGAGAATATCGACACGCACCAGAACGCCATCATGCTGAAAGGTGGCTTCGAAGATCGGATCCTCGTGACCGTTTTCCAGCAAAGCCTTCGTCGTCGCCAACGCAGCGGACAGATCGGGTTCAGCCTCCACCATGACACCGCCTGGCAAGAGCGAGCAGGCAGCCGAGCCAACCTCGTGCCCGGCAGCGAACCGGGCTTCTGCGCCCTCATCGTCTTCCGCGAGTTCAGGGCGATGAACCGATAGCCATAGCCGCTTCGGACATTGCTCGAAGTAGGTGATCCTCGATTTGGATAGACCATGCGGGCGCGATGAGACGCTCATGCTGCCACCCCCATGATGAGATTGAGGAGGGGACGGAAAAATCTGGGAGAGCCGATCGTCATGGTTCAGCCATGCATCGTTGGTGCGACAGAAATGGTCGCTTCGGTTGGCTGGGCCTGAGACGGTAACATCGTCAACGCCGCCACGATGCGCTGGCGCATCATCTCAATCAGGGCATCAGGCTGCTCGATGACGAGCTCATTGCCCCACGTGAACAGATGCTCCGCCAGCTCCCGCATGCCGCCACTGGTGAAGCGGATGAGAAGATCTCCATTCTCGAGTTCTTCCATTTGCTGATGGCGATGGAAGCGCCATTCTCGCGCTCGCGAGGCTGCCGATGCGTGGACGCGAAGCACGACGTCTTGCTTTTCGTCTCGCCAAACCGCGAAACTGTCGGCCAGCCAGGCGTCGATGTCCCAGTCATCTGGGGCGCAGCCGAGCTTTTCGCTGAGCCGGGGGTCGATCATACGATCCAGTCGGTAATAGACCGGATCATTTTCTCGGTCGGGCATCTTTCCGACCAAGTACGACAGGGGGCCGTGGACGATGCCGAAGGGAATGACCCGTCGCCAGCGCGGCTCCTGCTGCTGAACAGCGGCATAGCTGAATTCGAGGCAGCAACCGGACAATATTGCAGCTTGGACGGTCGCAACCGTCTCGGGCGGCACGGTCGCGACAGGGCCTGCGGTGACCATCGTTCGCTGAAGCCGGGTGAGCGCCTCTAGATCAGGATCAATGCGGCGTTTCTCGCGGTCGTCGAACGCCCCTTTCACTTTGGCCAGAAGGTTTGCCAGTTGGTCAGCGCGAACCGTCTGACCAGCTTCTCGTCGTCCATCCACCTCAGCCTGTAATGCTGCAACTTCAGCCGCAGTGGGGCGGGTGTAAACACGGCGAAGGCTGTCCCTGATGAGAAAGCGCTTTCGGCGATCTTCTGTCACTTCCTCAAGGTCAAAGTGCCGAGCGATGACGTCGCGCATGCGCTCGGCCGTCCTGCGATTGACGCCGAGCGTTTCCGCCATTTCATCCAGTGTCAGGCCCTCGGTCGACTCCGATAGCGCGTGTACAAGCGCTAACAGTCGATCCAATTTGGCCATACGATCGGTCATACTACACTACCCCCCAATCCTGCCCACCTACGTCCGCTTCTGCCGCTCTTTCAAGAGCCTAAAGAAGCAAATCGAAGTTCGTCATGCTGGTAGATGCGGGGGCGGGGGCAGAGCACTGGAGTGATGGCGCTGACTTTAAGGGTGCCGAGACAAAAGCTGATCGGCCATTTCGCTAATGCGTTCATATCCGACGATCCGATCCCGCCATGCTTCTGGGATTCCGTCCTCGCCGTAGACGGCGCCCGCGAGTTGGCCGGTGATAGCTGCGGTGGTGTCGGCATCCTCGCCGAGATTGGCGGCCGTGAGGACCGCTTCGGCGAAGCTTCCGGTGCGACCGATGCACCAAAGCGCGGCTTCAAGCGAATGGGCCACATAGCCCGATGCGTGGGTATCTTGCCTTGGCTTACCTCGCCAAGATCCGCCAACGATGTCGGCAATCTTCCCCGTCAGCCGTTCGCGGTTGACGTTGAGAACCTCATCAAGGGTGCTGCCGGAAATTGCACTTGCGATCATTCGAGCATAGATGGCGCAGGCCCCCACGGCCTCGGGCGCTCCATGGGTCACTCGGCTTTGACGAGTTGCCGCATCGTCGAGTGCTGGAAGGTCGTCGTGATATCGCAGAGCGACCGGCGCGAGGCGCATCAAGCTGCCGTTCCCCGCGCTAGTGGGATCCGTTGACCCGGCGATGGGGTTTCCTGATCGCTCCCATCGGGCCAATGCCGCACTCACGGTCATGCCGATGTCGAAGCAGTGCCCGTTTGATGAATAGGCTCCCTCATCTCGCCATGCGACGAAGCGCTTCATCAGATCCGCTTCATTGATGCCGTTGCAGCATATGAGGCTGTCCGCCAAGGCGAGTGCCATTGACGTGTCGTCTGTCCATTCGCCGGGCTTCAGGCCGAAGGGGCCGCCACCGATCATGTCGGTCAGGACGGGATAGCTGTCCCGGCGCGCAAACTCCAATGTCGTTCCCAGTGCGTCGCCTACGGCCAATCCAATCAGAGCGCCTCGGCCTCGATCACGCGTGGCCGCGGGCGTCTGGGCGGGGGCCGTCTCTGCGACTGCGACTTTTTGCTGCACGTAGGCGAGTTGCTGATGCGTTTCGATCGCTCCAGGACGAGTCATTCGCACTTGGCCGATGGCAGCCCTGGGTTCGGTTCCCAACTCGACCAGCAGGCGTGCGGCTATCATTCCAGCGCGTCCCAAGCCGCCCTTACAATGTACCACGATGTCGAAGCCCTGGCGTAGCCGTGAGCGCAGATTTGCGCCGATGGTGGTCCATTCCTTCTCGAACAGCGGACCCGGGATGTTCACGTCAGCAATGGGCAGATGGAACCAGTCCATGTGACGCGCGCGTACTTCCTCGCCGAGCCGATCCACGCCGAGGCTCTGGAATTCTGAGGGCTCGATGAGAGAAACGACCGCCGCCGCTCCGCTAGCTTGAATGGCGTCTAGGTCGACGCAAAGGTCGCGGTCCCACGCACCCGTTAGCGCATCACGCTGCTTTTTCCCCGGGCAGAATGTGATTCCTATTCTGCCGCCGCTGGCGTGTGTTTGGACGAACGCGATTTGCAGCGGATGGCTCGAACTGGTGCGGGGGGTATAGGCAGCGTCTCTTTGTTCCATTTTTGTCCTTTCTAGCGATCCCTGATGGCGCCAGCTTAGCGTTGGTCAGAGCTATTACGACCGAATCTGACAGATACGGTCGTACCTTCCTCTCCGTGGCCTATGTGAGGCCAAACTGTCTTGACCCAGCAGTCACGATAGGGTGGTGAAAGCATCAGAGGGGGAAATATCATGAAGATTGATCGAGATACGCTGAAAGAGGCAGGAACCAGCGCCGCAAAGGTCGGCCAGAAAATTGGCGAGAAGACTGTCGATGGGGTGAAGAAGGCTTGGGAAACGGACATGGGGCGCACCGCCATCACTGGCGCTGCGGCCGGTGCCGCTATCGCTGCTGTCGTCCCGTTCGTTACGGTTGGAGCGGGTTTGCTGATCGGTGGCGCGATTTCCGTTTTGGCGAAGAACGTCAGATCGGGTCAGTAACCTCGTCTGGGAACGAGAGCCCGCTAACGGCGGTCCTAGCCTGCCATAGATCAGCCCACCCCCTCAGCAAAAGGTTGAGGGGCGATCGAGAAACGGGGAACGGAAACTAACATGTTGGGAATATTCCTGCTGGCGGCTGTTACCGTCGTTGATGGCGATACCCTGCGCTTGGACGGCGAACGCGTACGTCTGGTCGGTATCGATGCCCCTGAGATTCACGGATGTCCGGCGGGACGCGCCTGTGCTCCTGGCGATGGCCAAGCCAGCAAACGCAGCCTACAAAATCTCATGAACGGATCGCTCAGCATTCGCCGTGTCGGACACGACCGCTATGGCCGTACCCTAGCGCACGTATATGTGAACGGCGTGAACGTTGCCTGTGAGCAGATCGGCCGCGGGCAGGCGGTTTACATGAGGAAGTGGGACAATGGGCTCGAACTGGCGCGGGAGTGCAGGTGATGGCTCGTCGCTGGGATGAGAAGGGTACAGAGGCGGATGGTCCTGCATTCCCTTATCTTATCTAGTGGCGTTGGAAGCAATCATCATTGGAGGGCTTATCCTGCTGGGCACGGGCATGATGTTGGTATCGGGCGTAAGGTGGCTGTTTGGTCTCTTCGGTTGAGAGGGAACGGGATGAAGGGCGACAGCCAAAGCGATAGCGCAGTCATACATGCTAATCGCATCGCGATGGCTCGCTATCTGGTCACAAAATCGCGTTCCGGTTCGACAAACCGATTGGCCCGAGAGTTGGGTATTCAATATGCCTATGCACGCCGCATTATGCAGGAGTTGGAAGGAGCCGGATTGGTGAGTGCACCGGACAAACGCGGCGCGAGAACGGTTGCATCAGGTGTATTTGTCTCGGAGAAATGAGTTGGGGCGGCTAATTTTAATTGCCTTCTTGTTGATCACCGGTGCTGTTTTTCTGCGCTTGGCCTGGAATGCGGCGCTTAAGATTTTGCAGAGCATTGTCAAAGTCGCCTATATCTCAGCTAAGGTGGCGGGAGCGGCGCTGTTGGCGGGATTGGCTGGCCTCGTTGCGTTCTTTGTTCTGCCTATCGCTGTCATGGGTGACTGGTTCGGAATCGCGGTTGTGAGTGTCGCGATCGCAGCCTTCGTCCTGTGTTGGAGGAAATTCGGATTTCGCGACGTGCGCGCCGCTCGTCGGCTGTCCCCGTTGAAAGACGATCAGTCGACGCCCTCCTCGATCGTCGAGGAAGCGATCAAGCCTGAGGCGGATGCCCGCATCGCTGAGGCGTGGAAAATGGCGGGCGAGCTTGCACCGGAATATGCTCAGCGCCTTTCCGCAGCTAGGCGCAACTGCGCTCAGGTGTTGGAGATGGCAGCCGGGGACTCAGTCGAATGGAGCGTCGTAGATTGTTCCACATTCATCTCGCGCACTGTGCCCGACGCGGTTTCAACGGCAGCAGCGCTGATGAAGGACGCCGACCACTCAGAGCGGAGCAGCCTTGCTGGTGAACTGGTCGTTGACCTGGAGCGGATCGCGAGCCGCGCGCGCGAGGAAGTCGAAAGTCGTCGCCGTCAGATTCGCAACAGTTGGCGCATTATCCGAACTCATATTGCGAACCGGACAGTCCCTAACGGGTCGTAAGGGCACCGCGAGTCGCCTGACGGATGTTATGCAGCTAGCGGCTCCTCATCCTGACCATCTACCATTAACATAAGAATAGGCGATTCTGTCTCATTGCGGGCGGCCTCGAGCCATTCACGCGGTGCTATGCCGCGCTCTTCCAACAGTGAAATGGGCGCGGCACGAGTAGCCGCAGCTGCTTCCCGCCTGCGTACCTTATGCAGTGTCGGTCCAGCGTACTGACGGGCCGAAATCATCGCAAGTTCGTAGTCTGTCGTTCCGAAGTCGACGTCGGTTGGAAGGTGGAACATCGCAATATCGAACAGGCCGATCGTCCCCGTCATAGATGCTATTTGAACAGCGGCTTCGTTCGCGACTGACGTAGCGAGAGCATTTTCGTTGCAGGCGATCAATGAGGCGACGCGAAGACCACTGCATAGATTATATGCATCAAGCATAGCGTCAGCCATTGAGAAGTTAGAAAGCGAGCCCTTCAGCAATCCTTTTGCACGCCAGGCAAAACGGTCCTGAAAGGCTCGGGCCTCGTGAGCTACTCGCAGCCATTGCTGCTCAGATCGGATGCGATCGCCGAACTCCCAGCCTTCCTCGTGCAGGCGCGCAAGCGAATGAATCGCAACGAAGTCGGCGTCTATAGCCTCTTGGCGCAATCCATCAATCTTAGCGCTCAAGGTATCTATTTTGTCAGCCATCAAGTTAAGGCTGCTTTGTACCTTATTGAGCTTATCGGCCATGATCTTGAAGCCGACAATATCTACTCCTATGCCGACGATATCTAACGCGAGATTAGCACCCGCGAGGTTGTGTAGAAGATGAACCCCTGCTTCGACGCGATTAACGCCAGCGCGGATCATCTCACCTTGCACTAGTTGCCCAGCCTGTAGGGGCAGGCTGAGGAGCCCGTCCGACATGAATTGCGCGATGGGTTTGGCCTCTTGCAAATGGGCAACGACCTTCCCGGTTCTCACACTCTGAATTACGCCGCCGCCTACTTTGTAGAGACCCTTGTCAATTCCGGCTAAGAGATGCGAGGGAATCTCGCGGATGACCAAACTGGACAGGGCGCTCATTGGCTCATACCCCGGGCTTTCTGGGTGACTTCGTTGATGATCGCAATCAGTTGCGTTTTAAGGGGACGAGGCTCGCCCGTATCTCCCATCCAGGCCACGGCGATGTGTTGAGTCGCCAGGCGTCGCATCCGCTCATCAAGGCCGCTTCGATCTTGTATCGTGCGGCTCATTGAAGCGGCGAAATCCGTCATGCCATCAATTGCTTTGGTGCGCCATTCGCGGGCGCCGCTTCCCACGAGGCTCCCAATGCGCGAAAATCTGCTGGTGGGAGTAGTTAACGGTACAGGATCTGCTTTTCGATCAGCAGCGGGCTGAACGGCGACTGGGGGCGTTATTGGCTCTGGCGTCGCCGGCATTTCCAAAGCCGTTCCGCTTTCCGCAATTGTAGTCGCCAAGGCGACGAATTGCGGGTCAAGCAAACCCAGTTCGCTCGCGGCTTGCCCAAGCAAATTGTCAAGTTGCCGGTAGATGCCCTCGCGCATTAGCGCGTCAATACGAATTCTGACAAAAGCGGTTGGATCCCAAATTGATTGGGTCAGAGCGGCGTCTCTCAGTTGCTCGTCGAGAGTAGCGCGGGCGGCAATGGCCGCCCCGTTAATCATGCTCAGGACGGCGAACAACTGCCGATCCCGCCATTCTGTAAGCGCCTGTCGACGGTCTAAAGAAGATATATCCATTAGATAAAGGCCGCTTTTTTCAAAATAAATGGAAGAGGGATGTATCGGCGTTCATGTCAGCTCCTTCACGCCGGTGAATCGACCACCGGATAGTGCGGCATCGGCCATTCATGATCCGCATTGTCCATCATCAGGTCGATAAACAGGGGCAGAAGGGAGCCCAGCAAGGCGCCGCAATCTCTAACTTGAGTGCGGTTGACCTCGCTATTCCAGGTTGCCCCTCCGTGGACCAACTGGTTTCGCAGGACGTACAGGCGTCCAAACAATATCGACAGCAAGGTGGCGGTGTCGTGGCGACGAAGGGCGTTCGCCGTCGCAACGCGCTCCCGTTCCAGCATTCCGCTCCAATCCTCGAAACCGGCAACCTCATTGTGATGATGCCAGAAGGGCGCGAACACATAGCGGTTGTCCAGCAGCAGCCTAATTTCCTGACTGAAGCGCTGCCAAACTAGATCATAAATTCGATGTTTGCTGTCAAAGCTAACCAAGGTGGAGAAAAAGCGCGCGAAGGCATCGCGCTCGCGCTGACTCTCTCCACCCAGCGCTAGTCCAACGTCACCTGCATATGCTGCGTTAAAGCCGATCCACAGCAAGATGAAGCGTATATCTTCATCTTCTTCATCTGCTTCTGCGCGGCGAAGCCAGGAAAGCGCTCGGTGAACTCGAAGCGTGAGAGGCATTGCGAAGCCATCACGTAAGCTACGTTGCTTCCGCTTGAGCGCCTCAGGATGAAGCGGACTAGAAGATGGGTAGCGGAAAGACATTGCTCAGCTTCTCTGTATCAGATGTCTAAGATAGTTCTGCGCTGCAACCGGCCAACATTTATCACGTATGAGGGCCGTTTTGGTTCGAGATTAGAAGCGGAGGGGCCGCAGGATCTTCGCCATCTGCGATATATCCATGAATAATATCGCCCGCCTTGAAGGTCGCATTGCCGCCTTTGTTAAGGAGGCCGAGGAGACCAAAGCCTAACACCCCCAAAATGACTCCGCCTGTGTTTGAGGCACCTTCAGCGCCCTTCGTACCGGTCAACGCGACCGGCCCCCATTGCGTGTCGACGTGGATCAAGCGCAGGCTCAGTTGGCCTTTTCCTCCCGCCGCGCTGGTGCCCGAGACGGAAACGATTTCGCCCCAAGCGACAGATCCGATCGGGATTGCGATTGTCCCGTCAACTGTCACGGGTGAGTTGACGCGCAGCCGGAAGCGCTCGCCGGCTTTCGCTGATCGGCTGTTCACTTCCCGAACAACCATCAGTTCAATGTCTGTCCCTTTTACCCAACGTGGATGGGATGGGGCCGGGACGACCGAGGCTTCTGAAGTGACGTCCTGGGCGGCCGCCAGCGGGCTGCCGACTAGGAGAAGTCCTGCCATAAAGGCTGCGCGCAACATTGAGTTAGTGAGAGCCCGCAGTGGTAGCTGCCGCGGTGGTGCCGCCAGCCGACAAGAAGCGGACCGCCGTGCCAGTCGCATTCGCCTTGCCCCAGCTGAATGCCGACACGTGAGCATCTCCATATTGCGCTTTGACCACGGCATCAGCACCGAGCTTCTGCGCGCGTTCCCAAAGCTCCTTATAGATTTTGTCTTGCGAGGGCGACTTGCTGAAAACGGTCGCCTTGCGCACGCCCGCCTTGACCTCTCCCAGGACCTCATAAGGACGGTCAGTGATGTCATATGGGAAAACGGGTACGCCGACTTCCTCATTCACAAGCGGCTGGGCTTGCGGCGCTTGGCCAAAGGCAGGCGCTGCAATACCCATCGAGAGGGCGGCAATCAGAACGAAACGCATAAAGTGTACTTTCCCTGTTGGAGCCGGCTTACTTCGCGGCAGGAGCTACTGCCGAACCTGGCTGAATTGCGGTTGCAACAGATGAAGAAGCTGCAATGGGAACGGCCACAGGTTCAGAAGGCGCAGCCTCGGCGAAGACCAAAGGCACGTCTTCACCGATGAAGCCCTTGACCTGCGATCCCGCAGCGATTTTGGCGCTTGTGCCTGTAGTGAAAAATCCAACGACAGGAACGAAGGCCACAGCAGCTACGACACCTGCCGTTCCGGTAACGCCTTTGTCATCAAACGTGCCGGTCAGCCGGATCTGACGCCCGTTCACGCTCACATTGAGGAGCGAGGCGGTCAAATGGCCAGACTTGCCCCACATCCCTTTATTACGAACCTCGGTGATTTCACCGACGGCTGGCGAACCGACAGGAATGACGACCTGCCCCCCAACAGAAACCGGCTCGATCACGGAGAGCCTGAAGTGCTGACCTACCCGAAGTTTCTTGCCTTCGGTGGTCAGGGGCTCTTCCATCTTGAGTTGGATTTCAGTGCCCGTGCGGAGAACATTATTGGCCGCTGGTCCGACAGCGAGTGCAGGCGCTTGAACCTGAGCATGTGCAGGCGTTGACGACGCGATTGCGCACGCGAGCGCAACATACATCAATCTCATTGATTTTACCCCCATATTTGGCCTTCCCCAAGGCCAGTCACCGTGTTGCAGAGCGCCGGTCGAGATGTCAAGCGACTGGCCACAGGGTTTGAAAAACCTTGTTGGCCGACCGTTTACTGAGTTGAGTCTGGTCGAAGTATTTGGTCCATTTTGGATGCTATCAGCTTTCAGAAGGACAACCCTTCCCAATCAGCTTCGACAGCAAGTTCGCCGATCCGCTCGGCTACTTTGACCGGCGCTTGGTTACCATGTCTCCTCAACAGCATCATGGCTGCGCCCAGTGCGATATGATCGTTGGTCATCCTATCGCTCTCCTGGATTAGCTCTTAACGCCGGACGGTGTCTGGACTTCCACCGTCATCTTGTAGCGATAGCGCTGCTCGCCAAGGATTCCGTAGCCGTAGGCGGTAAGTACAAGTGCGATACCCGCGATCAGCACTCCCAAAGTTATCAAGCACCCGCGCACGACATCCCCTTTTGACGTGAGCCTTATTGTATGGAGATATTTCGATCAGGCTAATAGCTGGGGCGGTGGGCTCGTCATCTTATAAACGCTGGATTTCGAGCGGATTAAAGCTGTCATGCCCTCGGAAAATCGCGAGGGGTGCGGACATCGAGCGTCGGGAATAGGCCGCGCATATGGCCGATGTTCCAGGTCACGATCGTGGAGATACCGTGCACCACCGCTGTTTCGCCGATCATTCGATCGTAGAGGCGAGCCCCGATCCCGCCACCGGCTGCATAGCTGCGCACCGTGTCGAACGTCTGCGCCGGGGTCAAGCCGATCAATTGGGTGACGGTTCTCACGCTTTCAAGCGCGGCCCAGGCTTCCTCTGCCGTGAAGCGAAATGGCGCGTGTGTGCCGCGACGGGTCAGGGTGCTATAGACTTCGGCATAGCTGTGTGCGGCAACGCCCAGCACATGACCGCGACCAGCGTCGAACAGGTCGGCCGACGAAGCATGATGCTCATGATCGCCTGCCAACGCCGCTATAATCACATTGCTGTCGATCAGCGCGTCAATCGTCAATGTCATGCTCACGGGATCGATCGAGAGCCTCATTGGCGCTTTCGAGGCTGACCGGCTTGCCGCTCGACGGACGAACCAGCAGCGCGCCGCGCCGCACCAGCTTGCCGGTATTGGCTGGAATACCTGGCGGGACATAACCTCGAAGCGCGTCCTCGATCACCTCACTGGCCGTCATGCCGGTGAGTTTCGCAAGCGCGTGGACCCGATCGCGCGCAAAAGCCGAGCGGACGTTGAGCTGGATATTTTCGGCACGACCCATGACCGACTCCTTTGCAGCCCGATATATCATGTCGACGCTCGGCGGGCTATCAAAATTCTGTTTTGGCTAGCTCTGGAATCTGACACCGTCGTTTCGTCCTGGTAGAAAAGAGGACTTGCGGGGATCGACTTCACTGGTCCAGTTTCCAATCATTATCTGCAATGATGTTTCGCATGTTCCAAACCACCCGTGGATTAGGTCCTCCTGCGCCGCTGAATTGGGGATATACCGTAAAATGCGTGCGGAAGCCCGGCTTCAGGTCGAGCGACAGATTATCATGGCTTTCGCTGACCGGAGTGCACCGGTCGATCGGCTGGTCGGGTGTGTAGCATTCGTAAAGGCGACCGACTAGAGCCGCGCTTTCGAGTGCCTCCCTCCCATGGTTTTGAAACCATCCTTTTACGGAATAGCGAAGCTGCTGATCGTCAGCGTTGGATTGAAGAGCCTGCTCCTCGATTGTCCATTCTGCGATGGGAGAGCTTGCGGGTAGCTCATGTTCGCTCCACCAATCTTGAAACGCGAGAAATCCCAGCCATGCGACGAGCGCGTAAACGGCCCAACGGAAAGGGGCTACCTGCATCATTAATGCGAAGGCAATGCCCGCGCCCACCCAGGCTAGAAGATCATTCTCGCGTTCCGCCACACCTGCTCCTTGCCATTGTTCGGAGTCTGATGACGTGATCCTGCGTCAAAATCGGTCGCAAGACTTGTAGCTGGATCTCGATCTCGATCACCCGCCTTCTGAGAAGCTGATCATGCAAGCTGGCTGCACTTGGTTGGCGCTGAACCGCTCCGCAACAGCTGAGGCACAGCGTCAGCATTTCAAAGCTTGTCAAAAACCGATCCCATCCGCGGTGCGAAAAGGCGTTCATAGGTTCGCAGCAGATGGGCGTCGGTCATGCCTGAAACATAATCACAGATGATCCTCATCGGATCGGGAGCGCTGGCGAATTTGGCGTACGCATCGCTGGGCAGGAATCTCTTGGGCTCAGACTTCATGACCTCGAATACGGCGATCACCATCATCTGCCCTTTGAACTCGAGATGCTGGACGCTGGGGCTACAAATGACTTCCTCGTAAACCAGCTTCGTTACCGCTGTCAGGAAATCCGCTACGGGTTTTGGGACCTCCGCACGATACCGAAGCCTCGGCTCCTCAAATTCGGCTTCGTCGCGGATCTGGATGCTCGGGATGACGAAGTTGAGGATCCGGTTGATCTGGTGTTTGCGGTCGTTGCCGTCACCAAATAGGCGATCGAGTAGGCCCCCGTATACGTCGTTGCCATACTGCCCGCGGTATTGGCTATTAAGATAGTCGAGTAGGCCTTGGCATGCCGCGGCGGGTACGTGCGTTTGAAACTGCTTTTGATCTATCAGTTTGAGCTCAAGCGCGTCCTCTAGGTCGTGGATGCCGAAGCTGATATCATCTGCAAGGTCCATGATCGAGCAAGCGAGGGATTTATGGCGTGCCTTGGCATGCCTCCCCGCTCGAATGTCAAACTGGCGGAAAGCATCCTGATCGCCCTTGGAGAGCGGGGAGAGGACCCAGTCCACGACATCCTGTTCGCTATCCATGAAGCATTTCGGAGGTTCGGATCCTCTGCGATCAAGCAGCGGCGTGCCGCTTGTATCTGCTAACATTCCCGGACGGAGGTCTGGGTTGGCCACCTCGCTGAACGACGCGGGGTATTTGAGAACGCCGAGCAGCGTCTCGCGCGTCAGGTTCGATCCGGCAGCCTCAGAGAATTTCTCCAGGCGCGATAGGATCCGAAGCGTTTGGCCGTTCCCTTCAAAGCCGCCATGATCTCTCATGCAGTAGTTGAGGGCAATTTCGCCGCCATGGCCGAATGGAGGATGCCCCAAATCATGGGTGCAGGCGATCGCCTGGAGGAGCGCATGTTCGGGAAGGTGCCCGAGGGCTGGATGGCCGGGCAGATTATGGACGAGCTGTTTGGCTAACCCGCCAGCGATCTGCGCGACTTCAAGCGAATGCGTGAGGCGAGTGCGGTAGAAATCGCTTTCCCCCAGGTTGAGGATTTGGGTCTTGCCCTGCAGCCGTCGGAAGGAGGCCGAATGAACGACGCGGCCATAATCCACGTCACCCTCAGACCGCGCGTCGAAAGACTTTCGCAACTCTGGTGTTCTGCGATCGAGCCAGCTCATCATGTCTCCAGTTCCTCAGCACAATATCTGCCCGCTAGCATGGAGAATGAAGTGCGGGAACCGATCCTGTTTCGCCACTGACGCGCGGCTGCTGACAAACGTCGCAAGAGGGGGGAGTCCTATCCTCAAACCTCACAACAGATCAAAGAACCTGCTCTGCGGTGCTGGTTGGAAGGAGGATGTTGCGGGTGACGCTTCCACAAAAAATTAAGAGCTTAGAACGTAACGACTGCGGAATGGTTGACTTCTGGAACGGCAGGGATCGGCTCGATGCGACCAATTTTGTCGTGCAACCAGATATCATCCCTCAGCAGTCCTTGGGATTGACGCATTCGTCAGAGGGCCCTGCGGGCATTGACAGGAGAGGTTCGAAATTGACGCAGCGTAATATCACACCGGTGGATATCGAGATTGCAGAACTCCTCTATCCTGTGCTGGTTGAAGCGGCACGGGGCGCTGAGAAACTTACTTGTCTTCAGTTGATTGACCGAGCGAAACAGCGTCATCCAGATAATGCGGCGATTCAAAAACAAGTGCCAGTCGGACTCGGGCGCCGGCTGGCGACAGTACGTGCGTTTACAGCGCCTCTTGGCTACCCGGACCTCACCTGCCTCGTAGTGCAACCGCGGACCAATCGGCCTGCTGACGTTTTCCCAAATCCCGAAGCTGAACAGGCGAAGGTCGCTGCTTTCGACTGGGAAAATGTGGAACCCGCATTTTTCGTGCAGTTGGGAGAATGGCGCAAAGCCACTGAGCGCAGAGCGAAATGTGATCGCGGGACGGCCGTGCAGATCGTTTGGGACTATTACTCAGCCAATCGCGCTCGGATGCCCTCTGCTATCCAGCAGTTTAGGGAGATTCTGATTGAAGAGGTGATGGGTGGTGAGGACGTCGAGCAGGCGTTCGCAGCTATCGTTTTAGAGCTGACTCCAGAGATGGCGTGATGACTAAGCATTTCGCGATCAAACATTACGCCTGATCCGGCCGGTCTTTGGCGTCGGGACCACTGTGGTTATGGCACCAGCCAGTGTTCCCCATCGGCAAGGCGCTGGATCGGCGGAAGGTCGATGCCGGGTGCATCCCATGACAAACCGTGGACTGGGACCAGGGCGCGCGGGTTTACCGCTTTGGCAAAGCGCGCGATGTCGGAAGGGCTGGCGTGGCCGCTGGTGTGGAGGTGCAGCGCCTTTGCACCGGCCTGCCGGGCACGGCCCCAACCCGTGTTTGGAGCGGCTTCGTCCAAGTAGCCGCGCCAGTTAGAGAAGACGTATGCATCGCGCTCTGTGAAGCCGAGGCCGCCGCGCGCGAACTCTGCCACCATGGAGTCCCGCGTCATAACTATCGCTCGACCGCCTGATAGGCGCTTGCGGGAGGTGGCATATGGTTTCCGAGCAAGAGCGTCGACCCAGTCATCGCGACCTTGCCTTGCATAGAGGCGTTTTCCGGAGCCGGTAATGATTACCTGCAACTCGGGGAATCGCGGATCGCCGGGGAAGGGGATCCCCGTGCCAGGTGCAATCCGTTCCAGCACGTCTGCGCCATAGAGGTCCACCACCAGAGAACGCCCGGTACGTTTCGCGGCGCGGAACAATGTGACTGTTCGGTCGAGGTTCTGAGCGGACCAGTTTACGAAAATGTGTCCCGGCACCTCCTGGGCAAGCAGGGTAAAATCCTGTTCCAGCTGCGCTTCGGTGACGACAGGCTTGTGGGTCCCCAGGTTCGTGCCTTCGATGATCAGTGCGTCCACATCTCGGGGCGGATTTGCGATCATCGCCTCAACGAGTGCGGCCTTACGCCCGTGGCAGCGAAAATCTCCAGAATAGAGTATGCGGCGGCCCTCTGCTTCGATCAGGAGCATGTATGCGTCAGCGGCGCTATGGTCGGTGAGGAAAGGTGTCACCGTGAATGCCCCGATAGCGAGAGCACCTGACTTCGCCGGCCAAGTCGAGATTCGGCGCGAGAGCGGCGATCCGAACAGTCCGGATGTCAGCCGCATCAGCTCCGCTGCTTTTTCACCGGTCCAAAGTGGCCAATGCTCGGGCAGTTCGTCGATCAGGCCCCAGTGATCCATGTGCGCGTGGCTGAACAGAACGGTGGCGGGACCGTCGCGATCAAGTGTCTGGGGTAGGAGGCCGCTCGCTTCGCGCGGCGCGTCGAGCGGCCGGCCGGCATCCAGGATCAAGCGCTCGCCTCCTGAGGCGACGAGTTCGATGCACGAGCCGCCGATCGCGCGTGTGCCGCGATGGACAATCACCTCAGGCATCAGCGGCGCGGTTCCAGTTCCGGGATCCTGCCTTGGTCCAAAACGCCAAGGCATGATGCCGTTGGCTTGCAGCCAATTGGAACGACTTTGATGCCAAACCGAGAGAGACGCGCCTCGTGCTCGTTTTGCACGAAGGAGTTCGCATGGGCCAAATAGCGCTCCATCTCTGTACTGCGCGGCACTCCATCGGCTCGGGGCGAACAGTAATTGCCGACGACCACTCCGGGAGGAAGGATCACGGATGCTGCATCGCCGGCGTCGGCAAATGTCTGCCAAGCCGCGATGGCCGGGCCGGTCTTGCCGAACATTTCGGCTAGCGCGAGAAGAATCCGTGCAGCTTCGGAATAGGCTGAGCGTACCTCGCTGGGACCGCCGTCGTGATCCATCCATCCCACATACTTGCGGAGTTGATCCACGACGTGTGGTGCCGCTGGCTTATTGTGGTCGGACCGTAGCTCGCCGTTCACGGCGCATTTCGCTTCCCAGAACCCGATGTCTTGGCCCTGTGCGACCACTAGATCCATGCGCGGCGCGACTCTTCCACTGGTATCGGGACGGGCAGGAAGCGCCATTTCTAAATCCAACGTGCCCGCAGTGACGGCGACCAAATCATCTACGAAACGCTTCTCGTCACCTGCATAGGTTTCGGCAGTGTGAACCCATTTAGCGACGTCCATCATGGGTGCCTTCCCCTGAACGACCGATAAGGACGTGTATTTTTGAGCGTATTTGCTCTCGTCTTCGTGCCCCTTGGCGACGCCTGCCACGTATTTGTCGTGGACTTCGAAACGAGGCGACCCCGAACGAATGCTCAGCTTGGCGACGGACTGGCCCTTTACATAAAAGTTCAAATATCCGTTGCGCACTGCCACGCGTAGGCCATGTGTGCCCGCATCTTCGCCCGGCAGCACCCAGCGGTCGAACAGAGCTTTAATGACGGCGACGTCCCGGTAGTTGCGAAGGACATCGAGGTCGAATTTGCGTTCAAAAAGTGGCATGCAGACGCTCTACTCATCAGTTGCGACAGATTTGGTCATGGATGTCATTGGTTCAGCAAGGGTAGTGTCAGCTCGGCCGGGGACGTGGCGTCCGTTGCCTGCTGTGCCATCACGACCGTTCGGCCGCCTTCCTGCAGAAGGTCGATAACACCAGTTCGGGAGAGCTTATCAACGCACTGCTGCATCCGCCGACTTGCCACCGGAGGGTTGTAACCTTTCGGCCAATAGGCGCTGACGATTAAACCCGGACGGTCGATTATGGCTGGAGGTAGATGCGTGGCTATTGCGCGCCACAGAGGAGCGCTGCGAGGGCATGTGCCGCTACGGAAAAGCTCGTCCAGATTCACCAGTGCCTCGGCCGCTTGACGTAATTGGGCCGCTGCGGCGTTGCCGTCATCCTCATTCTCAATGGGCTGCAACAAGGCCGGGGCGCCAACATCTCGCCCGTGCAACTTATGGGAGCAGGCAGTCATGACGTCCCACAACGCTATTCGGGCAGGGTAGCTAGTTCCTGCCTGAGCAACAGCAATGCGACCTCCATATCGGCGGTCTCCGGAACCAGATTCCACAATCACACCTATTACGCCGGGGTTAGCTGCGATGACCTCTTCAAGGAAACAGGAGCCCTCGTACCGGGGCGTAGCTGCCTCCTCTATACCGCTGATTATCTCGTCCGTTCGCTTTGGTGTCGCCAGTGCTGCAGAGCGATAAGTCCTTACACCGCCATCGGCGGTCACGGTGAGCAAGGGTGCGGCATCAGCGGAAAGCAAAGAGGCCACCTTCCTACCGTAATGATAGATGGCGATGCTGTCCTTACAAGGCATCATCCGCAGCGGCGTCACTGGAGAAAGTGGACAACCTGGCCGTGCCCACCGTTCGAAAAGCGCTCGCACGACATTGCCCGGATGGGCCACGTCCCACCGAGCCAAAGAACTGATGTCGTAGATCCCAGGCAACTTCGTCCCTTTTTCGTAGGAAGATAGCATCACTTTACGATTTTCGATGTTCACATCCCACGGTAGCTCATGTCGCCGAATGGCGAGGCGAGCGGGAATTGAAAAGCCACCTATTGTGTCGAAGTGGAGACTTAGGGGTCAGCATGAACGGGCGCTCACCTGCAGAAGGCCTCCGACTATCGGCATATGGATGAATAGTTCGCAGGGAACACCAGGTCGGGCCTTGTCGAGCGCGTCGGCGTAGAGCTGGATTTGGGAGCCGTGCCCAACCGCTCGTGCATCCCAGCTTTCCGGCGAACCCGGAAAGGATTTGTGATCGATGATGGCGAAGCCGCTGTCATGCTCAACCAGTAAGTCGATGCGACCCGTTACAAGCTGATCTCCGATCCGGGCGGAAACTGGGGTCTCGCGATGAATTCGGCCGCTCGGCCATCGCTTCGAGATCTCGGCCAACAGCCGCTCATTGGCTCCCAGCACGTCCTTTGCGGCAACCTGATGCACCCCCCACCGATCAAGGATCGCTTGTGCCCGAATGAGGCGGGCTTCATACGGATCGTGAGGTTGATCTGCCGCAATGATAGCGTGAACGGCTTCGCCGAGCAGGGTCATGTCTGGGCTGCCTGCGAACGGCAAACGCGGGCCGATCGTTGATTTCTCTACGATGATGAAGGCTTCGCTGCTGGAGGCCTCGCTGGGGCGACGATGAAGCGGCGCTCGGTGCGTAACTGGCCGTGCGATGCGTCCGAATGATACAACCGCAGGTTGAGACTCCCCGCCTTCACCGCACACCAGCGTTGCGGTTCTCGCAGGAAAAGTTTTCGTCCCCGCATGGATCTCTTCGCCGCCGCTACGTGGTAGAGCGAAATGCTCCGTTTGATCCCCATCGAGAACCTTCAACCAGTGAAGTGTCCCCTTAGCTGGAGGCGCAAACACAAGATGATCCCGAGCCCGGGTCGTGCCGACGTAAAGTAAGCGGGCCTCCTCATCCCTCGATCGGATCGCAGCCTGTTGCCCAAGCGCAGAACTGGGCGCTGACGAATCGAGATATACGTCCTTTTCTTGGCTCGCATATGGCCAAGGCCAGTAGCGGATCCAGCGTCCGACGAGAGGATTTTGCCAGTCGACATCGCCCTCGGCTTCGGCGGTCGGTTCGAACAGTCGAGGCTTGGGCTCCTTGCCCAGCCCAGTCAGGATTACGACGGGCCATTCAAGTCCCTTCGCTCCATGGTAGGTCATGACTTTAACAGCATCGTCCCGCAGGCTTCGCGGGCGGGCTGGGTTCTCTGCAGCCAACGCGAGTGCCAGCCCCGAAGGCGTCGCAGGAGATCCCTCGCCCGCGCAGCTTTCCTCATAGCTCCGAGCGAAGCCGCGAAGCGCTTCGAGATCATCGAGACGTGCCGGCACATCGCCCCAACTTTCGATGCGGCGATTGAGCTCAGGCAGAAGGATGATCGCATCGACGAGATCTGCTGGCGTTAGCGATAGAATGCCCTCACGGATCTCGATAAGGGCAGCGGAGATTGGCACGATGGCGAGTAGTGCCTCCGAGGTATTTCCCGCGCCGAGCGCCTCAAGCCAGGTCTCTGATTCCGGATCTTCGGCGAAGAAGCGGGCAAGTTCGGCAAGCGCGAGACGGTCTGTCGGATCGGCAACCCAGCGGAATGCGGCCATCACCAGTTGAACATGCGGCGTTTGTGCAAGCCCCTCACGCTCGACGGCTGCCTTGACGCCTTGCTGGCTGAGCGCGGCCGACACTTTGGCGATATCCGCTTTGCTACGGCATAGAATAGCGATGTCTCCAGCGCGTAGCGCCCGAACGCCTTTGGGCTTGGCTGCCACTTCCCATGGTTGGTCGGCTGTCACCATCTCGCGGATTTGGGCCGCCAATGCGGCATATTGAAGCTCAAGCTTTCCTTCGAGCCACCAAACCGCAAGCGGCGTCTGCGTGAATTCCTCTTCGCTGCGACCTGTTCCGCTGAACGCATGTTCCTCCGCTTTAAGACCCATCGCGCTCAGAGCCGGCGCAAATGCCGCGTTGACGAGGTTTATAATGCCCTCGCGGCTTCGGTATGAGGTCGCCAGCACATCTTGCGGTTCGCTCGACGATGCAGCCACTCCCGCGAACGCGGCTTGGGTGAGGGCGCTGTCGGCATTGCGGAAGCCGTAGATGGCCTGCTTGGGGTCTCCTACCCATGTGCTTGCGTCGACCAAGCCGGACATCGCTGTGAAAATAGCGACTTGAAGCGGACTAGAATCTTGAAATTCATCGACAAACAGTCGGCCAATGCGCTCACCGAGTCCCGCAGACATCGTCGGGTCACGAAGGACGTCGAGCGCGAGCGCCTCTTGGTCGGTGAAGTCCAATAAACCGCGCTCTGCCTTATAAGCTTGGAACGCTGTCAGGGCTTCGGCCGCACAGGCGAATACCGACCTGATGAACTGGCTGCAATCCTCCCGAAGCCGCGGATGTGCAGGATGACGGCCGGCTGCTTGAGCAACTGCCTCAAGAGCGTCGATGAAGGCCTGACCATCTTTCTTGGCGCAGCTCACCTTCGACAGGCGGGCCCAGTTTGGCCAAGAAATCCGTTCTCCTCGACGAATGCTTGCATCGACCTGTCGCAGCAACGCTATGTGGGGCTTGGCAGTCGCGCTCGATTCAGCAGGAACCGCAGTCACTGCCGAACTTACGGCCTTTCGCAAATCTGTATCGAGATCCTCACTGCTCCGGATCGACACCGCTGGTAGCAATTCGAGGAAAGTTGCGACGGATCGCTCCGCTGAAACGGATAGATCTTGGGCGGGAATACCATTCGCTCGAGCGAGCTCGATCAAACGCCTGACGGTGGTACGCCAATCACTTCGTTCAGCGTCAGCGGCTCGTTTAGGCTCGAAGAACCCCATGACATCGGCGAGCGAATTCAGCGTTGGCGCGTGACGCTCGATCGCAGCATCGGCGGCGATCGCGAAAATACGGGGAACGCTGCCTTCGGGAATGATCTCGGCCCGCGGAGATCGCCCCAGAGCGATGGCGTTCTCAGATACAATCTGACCGCAAATGGCATTTACCGTTCCAAAGCGGGCTCCAAGCAATCGCGCGGCCTTATCCGGCATGCCCAATTCGAACAGTTTGGCTCGGGAACGCTCGATCAGTTCGTCCGCTGCTTTCACGGTGAATGTGGTTGCGACGATCGTCTCGGGATCACGGGATGTGACCTCCGTCGCGATGTTGCCGACAATGCGGGTGGTTTTGCCGGCGCCGGCAGACGCCACGACGGTCGTGATATTGGGAGCGGTCATCTTCAGTTAGCCTCCACGCCCACGCGACAGAGCGCTGTGAGTTCGCAATAGCGACACGGTTCGGTCCCCGGCTCGATCGGGAGATCGGCCGGTATGTGGGCCTCGGCCTCATCGGCACCCGTCGCAACCGCAATCCCCGCCCGGGCTAGATCGCGCCACACCTGCCACGTCGACACGAGATTCGACCATGTGTCGGGCAGGCTATGGTCGGATTCGACCGATTCCTCCGCCAGGAACGAACCGCTCACCCCGATCAGCTGCCGCTGGTTCAGCATATAGAATGCGCCTGGAGCAGGCGTGGTGCTGTTGGAATTTGCTATCGCACCGTATGTCGCGAGCTGAATCGAACGACCTTCGGCGAGCTCCTTGCGCCGCGTTTTAGCGCTCCTTGACCATTTCAGATCAATTACGCCTGTGCCGTGAGTCGGATGCTCTATCAGCATGTCGATGCGGCCCTTTACATCCGGTCCATCGACGAACGTCCTTGCGCGTTCGATTTCCGTCCCAATCACCTTTACATCCATCGTTTGTAGGAGACGTGCGAGTTGGGCCAGAGCAGCTGGAACTTTGACCCGGGCCGACGCGAGTTCGCCAGCATATTCCGGCTGCTGGAGTGGCGTAGCGATCGCGCTGAGCAACTCGTCAAATAGATCGTTGGCTTGCGAGAAAACGGATTCAGGGTCAGGCACAGGACCTGGCGGGAAAACGCGATTCGCAAGTTCATGGGCGAGGTTGCCCAGTAGCTGGCTTGTGCCGGGGATCTCAGCAACCCGGCCGCCTGAGAGCCGCAAAACGTCAAGAAGGAGCCATCGCATTTGGCAGTCCGCGAGATGTTCCAAGCTGGTGGCGCTTTCGACGCGATCGTCGAGTTTGGCGATCACAGATGCCGGCAGAGACCAGCGAGGGCGCTGTGCTGGCAGGATGTTTGGAGTGATCGCTTCACGGAGAATCTCACGCCCTGCGAGCTCATGAGACGGCCTGTGCAATAGCTGTTCTGCTGGCCATTGGATCATGTCCTTAGCAGGTGTCGTCAATGGGTTCAGCTGATGGGCGAGGGGATGGCTCGTCGTCTCCTCCCCGGCCGAAAGCGCCGGTGAGAAAAGAATGACGCGCTCTCCAGCGCGATGCACTGCGTTGGCATTGCTCCAGCCGATCCGGGCGCTAGCCGCGGCCGGCGATTCGATTTCGCATCCACGGGCCTTTAGACCAGCGACCTCAGCGGCGCTCCATGGCGATGAGCTCATGCGCTCTCCGGGACCTTTGAAGTCCCACCAAAGCACATTCTTAGCATCACCCCATATGGCGCCTGGATGGCGCACGGCACGCAAGCCGCCCGACGTCGCTATGTGGTTGGGGTTTTGAGCGCCGTCCGCAAGCACTTGGTCTGTCATCCGGCCGAGCAGCATCGGAGAGAGCATCTCGATGTTCAGCACATCGATCGCTTGCACGAGGGCCTGCGCGGCACCAACTAGCGTCAGAAGAAGCGGGTCAGCATTCCCTGCATTTGTCTCGAGCGCCCATTGCGCGACGCGAGCAGCGATCGACTTGGCAGCCTCCGCAGGCATGCCTTCGTGCCGTTGGTATAATTCTCCAGACGTCCATTGCCTCCACGCCGCAAGCTTCGCATCGCGCTTTTCTTGAGGTTCTGTGGACATTCGTTCGTCAAGATCTGACTCGATATTACCCCACGCATTAAGCCAGGCTGGGCCGCCCGTGCCAGGTTCGCGGCTCAGTGCATAGGCGAGCCTACGCGCCGCACTTCGCGCGATGGGGGGGCGCGGTAGCATGAGCAAGTCAAGCATTGCCTTCGCATTGAATGGTGCCCACGAAGCGGCGAAGGCGAGCGGCAGCACTTGAAGTGCTCCACGCCACGGAGACGAGGCCGACAAGCCCAGAGCGGGAAGCCCGCGAGCTTGAAGCGCGCGGTCCAATAGTGCTGTGTCTCCATCCGCGTTCACTATGACTGTGTCATGCAACTCGGCTTCCGAACAATGGGCAAGCCACTCTGCAGCTGCTTCGGCCGCCGCCAAGGCTGTGTCCGCGTGAACGATCACGAAGCTACCATCGCCTGTTAACGTCGAGGGTGAGCCGTCCGCGAGAAAGGCTTGCACGTGGCCCAGGTCGTTGGCGGAAGTTGCACAGGCTGGAGCCTGCGAGATTTCTACCCCCGATCCCTCCAGCGTATCGATAAGGCGCTGCCAGAGAGGCGGCAGCAAATCTCGGGGCTCGACCAGCTCGATTGAGGCGAGTGGTAGACTGGCACGGACCTTAACCGCCTCGCAGAGCGTGCGCGTGCGATCTCCGATTCCCGGCGGGAGGGGAGGACCAGCCTCTTCCGCCACCGCAAATGCATCAAGCCGGGCGGCACCGATATGGCTGCCAGACCAGCCGCCGGCGACCAGCTCATCTCGCCAACCGAGCAATGATGCGGCAGTGGCCCACGGATCAAGGGTCAACGACTGAGCGAAGAACAGATCGGGGGCGGTGGCCAGCGCGGCACGTAGTTTAGCAGCATAACTGGAAACTCGAACCGCATGTGCCACCCGGGGAGCTGTGAGGCCCAGCTGCACCTCGAGCATCTCTATTAGGCCTTGTGGCCCCACAACGGCGGCATTGAAGACGCCTTCATCGCGCCCCGGGAAATCCGGAAAGGAAGGGCCATCGCATGAAAGGCCGAAGATAAGCTTCATTCTTAACTATCCCCCATCCGCGAGCTGCCTCGTCAGCGCACGGCATCGCTGGCCGTAAGCGCAAATGCTTTGTCATGTCATTAATGAATGCGCCCACGACAAAGTCGGTCGTTACAGTTTCGGCTCATGAAAACAGAGCCTTGGCGCCTTCCTCTAGTATCGCCAAGCTGTGCCCAATTGCTCGGAAAGGTGGCACCGGATCAATCCCGCAAGGCGGCTGCTGGAAGCAGGATGTTTGAGAGGTTGAGTGGGGGAATTTTTGGCTGTCGCTGAGAAGTGAAATGTTCCTCAGGCGTCGGAGGGCAGCCGCCTCCGCGCCAAATCGAAGAGACCAGATATGGTATATGTGAATGACGAAGATCGGCAGCGGATCTCGGACGGTGAAGAGGCCGCACGCGCGCTTGCCAAGATGGCGGGCTGGGCCACTCAACCCTGCGATGCGCTATTCCCGCAGATCCTGAGCGGATATCGTTACGGTAAGCGCGCCGGACTCGTTCTTGGTCACTGGCGCCGCGAAATTTCATTCGGCAAATTGATCGAGATAGTCCGTCAGACACGAACGGACATCCTTATCCTTGAGCCAGGGCGCGACACCTCGAGGCGGAAGACTTATTATCTTTCGCTGATTCTCGCTCGGGCCGGTGAGGTCCGCCTCCACCGCGGTCTGCGGCTCTGGTCTGCCGACTTTGATTCGCCGCTGAAGATAGTCGCAGATCCACGGGATAGGGATCTCGACCCCTGCTTTTTTAGCATTCGGTCGACCGGGGTTGCAGAGGAAGCTGGAGCACCTTTTGGTGATCCGGTCTCTGCTGAGACAGGCTTGCGGATCGCCGATCTTCGCTGGGTCGCGGAAATCGGAGGAAACTTCGTATGAGCCACGACGAGAATTTGCTTTGGGAATCGTACCTCCCGGCCGGATGGCGACCGCTGTTTCGCGAGCTGTTGGCCGATCTGCAGTCGGCGGGTATTTCGGTGAGAGTGACCCAAGCCAAAGAGAAGTTCGGGGAACTGAGAGTCTATATCGATCGGCCTGACCAAGCGGCAGCGCCGCTCATTGCAGCCGCTGAGCAGCGTTCGACCCGCATGTGCCAAGAGTGTGGCGCTGCTGGTGAGCTGATGGTCGGTAATTATCTCTATGCCACCCTTTGTAAGGAGCATGGGGCCGGTTTCACAAAACCGCTCGGGCGGCCGATGATATCGCTGAACCTCCGGTACCCAAAAGACGATTGAAGATGAGCGCTGCCGACACCAAGCGGCAGCGGTTTCGATCGGATGAGAAGAGCTCAGGTGACTGAGCAGATGAGATGAAAATCTTGGGGTGATGCGCGTCCAAGCTCAGCGGATCGCGCCCCTAAAAGGAAGATAATAAATATGTTTAGCTCGATGAACGCGCAGCCCGGCTCGGGTGCGCCAACGATCCCGTTCGTCCGTGACGCAGTCCAGCGCGCGATGATCAAGGTCGCTTGGGAAATCGGCGGGCCTATCAGCTTCGATCCGGCCTTTGGGGGTGGAGTGCTCCTGCTTCAGGAAGCCAACCTCTTAATCCTTGGTACGTCGGCATTTCGGCCCCTTGGGCAGCAGCTGTTCGGCCAGATCGGTGACCTCTACGGCATGGACACTCTGCTCGTCCGGTTCGACGCATATCAATGCAGCTTCGATATTCTTTTTCACGGCGAAGGCGAGTGGCTGTCGGATTATCGGCAAAGCCTTTTGGGCGGACAGGTCTGGTTTGTTCCCGCGCATGAAGACCAATCCTGCACCGTCAGGGCTGACAGTCAGGGGCTCTTCCTCAATCCCCCTATGCTGCCGGACTCGTTCTATCCGCCGAGTGCGGCCGAGGCCCAGCCGGCAGGGAGGGATGTCGCATGACCCAGAAGAAATCGAAGGCGGGTCCAGAGGAATTGTCTTGCTTCTATCTCGATTGGCCTGCTCATCCCCAGTTTCGCTACATGCGTTGGTATTGGAAGTCGGACGGGGCGCGTATCGGCATTGCCGCCCCGGTGTTGGCAAAGCTCAACCCCTCCGGTCATCAGGCGGCTCGGCATGACCTCCTCCTTCCGAGCAGTGCGCCGGGGGAATATGCGGACCTTCGCTATTTGCTCGAACGCTATGATGCTACCCAGCCCCTCATCGAACGGAATGGTTATGCTCAGTTCAATATCGTTCTGGATGCCGACCGCCCTCTCCACGCAGATTGGGAACTGGTCCGCGCCTGGGCGCTGCGCTATTTCGTGCGCGAGCTGCAACTTGCCGCTGTCCTCGTCCTGCATGCGCCATTCCTGGCGGGCTCTGCGAATGAACCCCATGTCCACATATTGGTGCCAGCTCGGCGGCTGACTGCGAATGGGTTTGGTCTGCACGCGCGTGACACTTGCTCCGATGCAGGTGCGGCTGAAGCGCTTGCCAGCTGGTTGGCGTTCAACGGGGTGGAAGCAGTATGAAGCTGATTGAGCCGCCAACTAGGTGGGCCAATGGATCCCTGCTGCGGCTGATGATCCGGGAGGTACCATGAGGAAGTCTCACCGGCCGTTCGCAGCAACGCGTGGCAGATTGAAGCATGGGGTGTCCCAGCGTCAAATTAATAAACTTGGGTGGCTAAAGGCGCCGAAGCTCCCAGTCGGTTATCCTCGCCGCGTTATACGTTTGGACCTGTGGCTGCTGCGGGAACACCCGGCCGCCGTCTGCGTCCGGGCGAGGCATGATCTGGTAGTCGTCCTCCGCTGTGGCAAACCTGCTTTCGTTGTGGTCCACTTCGCCTATGCGACAGAATTTTTGGACATTCGGCGTATCATGAACAAGCCCGCCTCAGAGGGCAAGCGGCGTTGCTCGACCTGAATGTTGATCAGAGCTAACGGCTTAGCAAGGAATGAACAATAAGGCCGAACGGTGCTTGCTATCACTCCTTTGGCGCTACCTGCGACCGACACATGGCCGTCAATTTGGAGCAATGTCAATTTATGGCGAGGACGCGCCATGGACGAATTCGCCCGAGCCGAGGCAGCCGTCAGCGAAGCGCTCCTGTTCCTATCGGAAGTGCCTGGGCGTGGCGAAGCAGTTAGCCTTCCGCACCTTGTTGGCCAGCGCTTCGCGGCGTTGGGCGAATTGGTGAGTGAAAATGGTGCGTTCGCTGCGGAGGGGAAGGGCGTAGCTAAATCGCTTGCCGAATGGAACGTACATCACACCTTCCGGTCCCTATTGTGCCACGGGACGGCGACGGTGACCGTCGATCATCGTGGCCGATGGCATTTGGTGCTGAAGATGCTCACCTTCAGATCCGGCGAAGCCGTCCGAGAGTCGATGGTCATAGATGAAGAAGAGGCTGCCGAACGGCTGACAGCACTGCATGCCTCACGCCAGCGGCTAGAAGGTAGGCTGCGGGGAATGACGGCCGGCATCTGTCGTTAGCTTCGACGCCCGGTCCTGCTAATATTGACGTAGCAATGCCTGGCAGGCCGTGATCGCGCACGGACGCGGAACTTGTCGTCATCGATGCGGGGTACGTTGAAGGCGAAGCTTTGCCGTCATGCTTTTTGCGTCTGCATCTCAGGCGTCGCCAGCCCAAGCTGGATAATGACCATCAAAATTTGGAAATCTCAACGATGCTAAGAACAACACGCCGGAGTAACGGCGACGGGGATCAATCTGCCTCATCGAAGCGGGCGCGCAAGCCTGTGCCGATCGTGGAACGCCCGATTCCAAAGTTCACAGATTGGGTGGATCCCCCCTCTTTTCGCGAAGCGCTCGTCCTCCATCTGGGGCGCTTTTCCGAGAGCTATTATCAACTCCACCGTTCTATTGTTCGGCCCGGGGAGAAATCTGATCGCGCGACCCTGCAATCGTGGGTCGAGGGACGTCGCACACCGCAAAGCACGACCAGCCTTGAGCTGCTAACGCGAATTGAGCGGCGGTACGATTTGCCACTAGGTTACTTCAAATCGAAGCTGCCGAATCCCGCGCGCGCGGCTTCGGGTCTATTGGTGAAGGGGCTACCGAGAGCTGAGCAGCGGCGGCTGGCTTGGCACCTGCCCGATGATTTCAACTCAAGGCCGCTTAAGGAGCAGAAGGAGATCCTGGATTGGGTTCAGAACGTCGTGATCTCCGGCGCCACCGAATATCGCCGCTTTCAGGCGCAAGCCATGAAGCTGCGCTACGCGATCCGGTTTCCTTCTCTGACAGGCAAGCAGATAAAACCGTCGGTTGCGAGCGGTGAGGTTTACGATCTCGATGACCAGGCGGATCATATCGGCGTGGTGGATGCGCTGCCTCATCTGGTGTCGGAACTGACCGAGCTTATCCGTTTCAAGACCGCTACCCTCACCGACATCGGCTTCCAGCGCATTGGGGTTTGGAACGAGGAAACTACGGCCCAGAAGATCGAGCATTTCGGCCTCATGTTCGGCGCCTTGGCGGCCTCACCGTCGGGGGCCGTTCATGGCCATGGCGTGCCGTTCAAGGACATCTCGTTCGCCATGCTCATCTTTCCGCGCGTTTGGGATTGGTATGTCCAGTGGCGTGAGCGGCGGCGCGGCTTCTTCACTCGCTGGGAATGCGACATGCTGCGCAATGCCATGGCGTTGGTCCGTTCCGAGACTGGCTGGCTGCGTCAGCATCCAGAACTCGCTTCACGCCTCGTGCCGGTTGCAGGACTCATATCGGCTGATGACGTCGCAGCTGTGCGTGCCGATTGGCAGGGCGCTTGCGATTTTCTCCATGCACATGCTGGCGCACGTGTGAAGGAAGTGGAGCGGGTGGCGCGGATCCATCGTGATCCGTTCGAGCCGATACTGCCGATTCTCGAGGCCTCCAGTCCGGTGGCGGGATATCTGAAGATTGCCGATGAAATTCTGAAGCTTCGCCCAGACGCGCGGCGGTTTCCGCGTGCAGCCGCGGAAGTGGCTCGCTCCTACCTCCTCATTCGCCTGGGCCTACATCTTGGATTGCGACAGAAGAATTTACGGCAGCTTATGGTCTGCCCGCGCGGGCATCTGCCGCGTTCAGAACGGCAGCTTGAGGCGCAGAAGCGCGGCGAAATTCGCTGGAGTGAGCGCAACCATGGCTGGGAAGTTTTTGTGCCTGCTGTCGCGTTCAAAAATTCCCATTCATCCTTCTTCGCCGGCAAGCCCTTTCGGCTGGTCCTGCCCGATCTCGGCGGCCTCTATGACCATATCAGCGCCTATATCGAGCGGCATCGTCTTGCCTTGCTCAACGGTGCGGAGGACCCTGGAACTTTTTTCGTCAAGACGGTCAAGAGGACCAGCCGGGACGCGTCATACAACCAGAACACGTTCTATGAGGCATGGAGGCTCGTGATCCAGCGCTATGGTGTCTACAATCCTTATACTGGGAGAGGTGCGATCAGGGGATTGTTGCCGCATGGGCCCCACAACGTACGGGACGTTTTAGCCACGCACATCCTCAAGCACACCGGCTCCTACGAACAGGCAAGCTATGCCATCCAGGACACGCCGGAGATGGTAGCCAAGCATTATGGGCGGTTCCTTCCGCAGGACAAGGCGGCGATGGCCGCTCAGATTCTAAACCGGGTATGGGAAGCTGCTTGATGTGAAAAAGTGGGGCCGGCTCAGCCGACCCCAGTAGAGAACTTGGATAAGCCAAGCCTTCGGGTCGCAGAGTGAAACTGCTCGGGATCCTACTGATTCGGATAGGAAGAACGCGACATTGATCACCAATGCTCGTGCGGTCGCAATCCGCCTTCGCCGCGGAACAATCTGCCCACAGGCAGTCCGCCGATCCTGCCGCGCAAACCGGGCTCCTTAGAACAGCCTATCGTATAGATAATTGCCAGCGACGAGGGCGGCAGACCCCGCAAGCAGAGCGAATTCGATCCGCGCAGGCCAAGGATTGCCCTTGGCTACGAGATCATCATGCCGGTCTTTCCAGCGATACCGCTGTCGCATGAACGATGCCTCGGCCAAAAAGCGCCCCGCCGACTGTGATAAGCGGGGCCAGTTGAGAATTGCAAAAAAGGGCGCCCTTTGGGGACGCCCTTCTTCGTCAGCTCAGCCGACGCTTAGTAGCGCCAGGAGATGCCGAGCGAGAGCTTGTTGTTGTCGACCCGAATTCCGTTCGTGTCGAGATCGCGATTGAGGCCGGCGCTGCCATAGTCCTCGATCAGATACTCAACCCGGATCGAGGTCTGAGCGCCGATGCGCGTTTCGAGCCCAGCGCCATAAACGAGAGCGTCCTGGGTGTCCTTCGCGGTGTAGGCATCAACGCCGTCGTAGTAGCTCAGCTTGAACTTGGTCGACTGCCAGCCGCCCTTGGCATAAAGGCCGGTGCTCTCAGCGAGCATGAAGCCCAGACGAGCGCTAGCGCCGAAGGATTCACGAGCGCGGACTTTCCCGCTGATGCTGTCGGTGCCGTCATCGAGGCTCACCGATGAGCTTGCGCCCGAATAGTTGGCATTCGCCTCAACGCCGAAGAAGACGTTGTTCGTCAGGGCGTAATCATAGCCGACATAGAGGCCGCCACCGACGCCATTCGCGCTGATGCCGTCCAGATCGAGGTCAGCGAAGCCGAGGTCGGTGCCTTCGGCCTTCACTTCATAGGCATCACGGCTGATCTGCGCGCCGATATACGGGCCGGAAAAGGTTTCTGCGTGAGCGGAAGAGGCACCGGCGACGACGGCCAGCGCAGCGACTGCAAGCTTGTTCAATTGATCCCCCTTGGGTTGTTCGCGATATCTTATCGTTACGGTTGCGACCCGAAGGGGCATCTAGAAGTCGCTCAAGAATGGGTCAACCCTCTGAACTGCTGCCGGAATGTGACGACGCCCGCTTCCCTACCGTCCGCACCCGATGCTTAAGGATCAGAGGCCGATCAACGTCGCGACCTCAATTGGGGATTGCGACCAACTGTTTCCGTTTAAGCGCTGTTAACTTGGTTTGCCTAGCCTAACGGTACCAAAGGCCAAGGCTCGGATGAACAGATGCGACAGCGCGAGCAGATGCTCTCAACAATCCGTTTAAAGAACGGAAAACGGGATGTTCGGTATGATCAAGCATGACGAGCTTCTTCAAAAGCATTTCATTTTCGCTGGCACGTTCGAGATGAGTGAGCGTGCCTCCCCTTTCATGCGCAATCGACCGCGGGATATTTCTGCAGAAAATTGGAAGATGGAGTGCGGAGAGAGCCACGACGTGCGCGTGCCGAAGAACATAGATCCTTGCCCGGATGCGGCCGTCTACTGTTGGGTGGCTCGGGCCGACGCGACTGTAACCGGAACGATCAAATATGTTGGCAAGGCTGGGAAAGGTGTCCGGAAACGGCATGGACAGCATCAGAACGGTTTCACCGGAAGCAGCGCGGGCCTCAAAAACGCTAGGCTGCTCCGCGCCGCTTTCCGTGATGGCTATCAGGTTGAGTTGTGGTTCCGCAAAGCAACCAAGGCGGAGGTTTTTGGCCTTGGCGTCACACTTCAAAGCGTTGAGGAAGAAGCGCTCATCGAACATCTTCAACCGGAATGGAATGTGAACGGTTGTCGGAAGTTTGACGGCACTCTGCTGTAGGCTTTTCTCATTTTAATTTTATTGTTGGAGTAAACGCATGTCCAAAATTTGCGCGCCAGATTCGAAATGGGTCGATGACGCAAGACTAGACGACCGGGTTTATTTATCGGCCATCACGGCGGGAATCTACGTGATGATATCCGAAGGCGATCCGGGCCTTTGTAGGTCCGGTGTCATTGGGGTCAAAGGCATGACCAACGATGCGTGGAGACGCTTGCAGCAATTGAAGCGCGGGTCGATCAAGCACGAATGCCCATGGCGTTTTTTGTTCCTTGCTCCCCTGCCGAGAGATTTGGGGCCGGATCTTCGCCAGGCTGAGATATATTTGCAGAAGGCGCTGGCGGCAGAATTCGATGTCGGACGCAAGGATCAGTTCCGCACGACGGATTTCGATAGGGTTCGGAAGGTCGCGGGGCAGGCTACATGCGCGTTCTTGGCGAGCATGGAGCGTGGGAGTACAGCCGAACTGGAAACGGCTCTCGCCAACTATGTCGATGCGACCGCAAAGGGCGCGCCGCGCCACACCGATGAGCGGCACGATGTTCTGAACGCCCTACGCATGTGCATCGACGGGCCGTTGGCGGCGCAATTGCTGGCAGCGGTTCGGTAATGGTATAAGTCTTAGAGCATCAAATCCGGCTTGGCCGTAAAGGGGGGATATGAACAACCGGCAGATTACCGATCGCGCGGACTTGGCTCAGTTCATTGCTGCCTCTGGCGGCGGCCCCCATTACGTTTATTTGCTGCGTGTACCAGATGGAGAGTTAATGCATGGGGGCTTAGGCACACCCTTTTATGTTGGAATCGGGCAAGGAGGGCGTTTGTTCGCTCACGAAGAAGAAGCCCGCGATCCGGCGCGTTCGGGTGCCAAGGTCGAGGCCATCCGGTCGATATGGGCCAAAGGCGGCGAGGTTGTTCGCACTATCGACAGCGTACACATGGTCGAGCCTTGGAGCCGGGAGGAGGAGTTGATCAACTCCATCGGTCGTCTAGCTGAAGGTACAGGCCCGCTGACGAACGCCCAGACCTATGCTCCCTCACGCAAGCTTGATGGCATCGAGCATCGTAAGTATGCGGCTGATCATACGGAATCCGGCGACGCGAACGCCATCCCTGCGAAGTTTAAACTGCGTTATACCCGGTTGATGGCAGGTCCAAGAGAGCCGCTGTCTCGGACGAGCGTTTTCGGGAAGATATACACGGTTGCCGAAGCCAATCCTGGCGTCACGGGAGAGGAACTGGTTCTGTTGCTGAGCGCCCTAGATTTCACGGGCAACAAGTCGGCATACACCCAGGGAGGACAAGTCTCTTCATCATGGTTGGTAGGCTATATCGAAGGCGGATATTTTCGCAGTGATCGCCTTCATCTACAGGATTTCAAGCAACAGTGATCGCGACGGCGTGCATGGCGGCGCTGCGCGAGCGCCTGTCGGCCGATGCTGCGCTGGCCGACATGCCGGGCAAGGTGCTATATAGCTCGGCCTCAACCCTCGGTCCGTTTCCGATATATTTTCTTGGGACAAACCCTGGTGGTGCGCTGCCGAGTACCCTGCGTGAGTCCCTCGACGACAGCACGAACGGGTTTAACGAGTATCTAGACGTTTCCTGGGAAGGCCGACCACCTGGGCAGGCTAAGCTTCAAAAACAGGTGACTCGATTCTTGGCAGGGCTCGGTTTTGAGCCGCGCGACGTTCCTGCCAGCAATATCGTGATGACCCGATCGACCGGAATAACGACACACCAAGATATGGACGGCGACGCTCGACGATGCTGGCCGCTTCATCAAATCATATTGGAAAGCGTTCAACCTCGGGCGATTCTCGCGTTCGGAAGTGGCCTTGAAAAGTCAGCGTTCGCCTATCTTCGTGCATTCCTTGAACCCAGCGAGGTTGAGAGCATTCCGGCTGAGCAGCCCGGCTTTACCTGCCATGCCTTCAAAGCCAGCTTGGGGACGAATAGCATCACCGTCGTGGTTGTACCCCATCTGACGCGATACTCGCCTTACAAAAAGTCGACCATCATGGAATGGGTCAAGGCAAGGCTAGCCTAACCGAATGATCGCTTTCAGCTATGCTGATCGTGGTTCCGAAGGCTTGACCGGAGCCGCACAAATCACTTCGCGACCAGATTCATGCTTTATAACCTTCTTCGCCCAGCATGGCACCCTGCGGTCCGGCCACTGAGCAATCTCAGATTCCGGATAGCCGTTGGCCAAAAGCCAGCCGTTCACGTCGTTGCCGAAGGACTGATCGAATTTCTTGGGGAACCCCCAGGCGTGGCCACCTGGCGGATCTAGAAAAACGTCGAAGCCCTCCTGCGGCGCGGAATCATCAGCCATCTGCAAATAATAGAGAAGGCCATCGTGCCCTTCAAGCTTTCCACCAAGCTCCCGGCTAAGGGCCGGGAGCCTCGCTCTCGCGTGCGCTGTGCTCGCAGGACTCTTATGGCTCCAATCAGACCGCGTGTGTTCCGAAGAGCAGGGCTCGGTCAGCGAAGGGACAGCACACGGCGTTCATGAGCAGGCAGCAAAGCGCCATGCACAGTCGTTCGACGCCCAAATCCCATTACCCACAGCGGACCGTCAGCTATTTTGCGAAGAGCCTGTTTGGAAATACCCCTTGACGAATCGGCACCGGCTCGCGGCTCACAAACGGGAATTCTATCAATTAGACCATTGATACTGAACAAGGAATCGTGCCTATATGAATAATATGCGAAGGGTGGGCCGTTTCAAGGTAACTTAAGGGGAATAAGATGATCGAGCATCGCGTATGGTGCCCTGCTGGCTATCAACAAAGCAGCATCGCAGGGCAACGGATTGCTATCGCGGGCCACTCACACACGTCCGATGAACCGGATCATGCCGCAATGACTGAGAATTGTCTGAAGAACGTGATTTCAGGTGATTATGACGATCTACAATTTTTCAATCGAGTACCTGGATATTTCGGATACCAGGATCTGGCGGTTTTCTGGAATTCCGTGCTCTTCTTCAATTTCGTTCCCAGTATCGTTGGCGCCCGCTCGGAATGGAGCAATAATGGCACCAAAGAGCAGAACGAGGCGGGGCGCGCCCGGGTTCTGCGAATCCTCGACGAGTATCAACCGGACAAGCTATTTGTGTTCACAATAAAGGGCTGGGAACAGTTCCCTCCGACACTGGAAAGTCAGAAGATACGTCCGCTGGTCGAACCTTTGAACTGGCACACCTATCAGACTGCCAGTGGCCAAGAGGTCAAGGCCATTGGCCTACCCCATCCTGATCGAGCAAAGAAGGCAACGCAGATCGAAAGGGTGAAAGCGCTGATGGCCTCCTAACGATCGGACATGGGCCGAGCGACATAGTGTGAATCGGATCGCACTATGTGGGGATGGCCGCCGATGGCGAACAGTTCCGCTATGTCAGAAATGATTGCGGCCTTCTGCAGCCTTCGATCCGCATAGACTATGAATTGCTCCGTGCGGCGGTCGAACACGACGCGACCGCGTGGATGTTCCTCATACTCAGATGAGACAATTTCTATCGGCAAACCTATCCGCTTTAAGGCGGCCGTCCCGGCGGCGCGCCAGGCTTCCCAGATTTCATAATGTCCAGTTGGATGGGTCAGGAAATCGCCGTATTCATCTGCGTCATTGAGGCTGACGACATGGCTGACCAGTTTCGGCCCGTTGGAGGTCGGTACACGCCAGAATATCCCGACACAGGGGCCTTCTGGGTTATACGCATCTGATTTCGGCTGTGCGTTCGACATCGAAAATTCCATACCTGTCATATGTCTCGGATCGCGCACCTATATGCGATCGTGCCCGTGACACAGGGCCAGCTTTTGGGGTGGCATCATTAGGAAGGCAAGACTCGCATTTTCCAAGCGTGCATGGGCGTGAAAAATTGATGATTAAGGAATGACCAGTCTGGAAGTCCTTGTTTGCCATTGTAGCCTTCCTCATAAGGGCCTGTAAGACAGAGCAGCCAAACATGGTCGATGGCGCCGCGGCAGGTTCACCGGCGGCGGGGATGGCAGCTTTGCCGAGTCGCCAGCCTCTAACCCGCTATTCTCGAATCGGCCAGATTAAGCCGATCAGCGGGCGGCGTCGGGCTAATGGTCTGAATGGAAGACCGGGCCGATGCGCGGCATTCAGACACGGCGGTCGAAGACGGAATGGCCTTTTCTGAGCCGGTAGAGAAGGGAGGGGCGATTGGCCCCGGGTTCGCGACGCTTTTCTCCGGTTTCTTCCAGAAAACCTCGTTCGATCACCTTCCTCCGAAAGGCGTCGATGTTTAGCTTTTCATCCAGGACAATTTCATAGACGTCGTGTAATTCCGCCAAGGTGAACGTCGGCCCCAGGAAACGTGCTGGCAGATCGGAATAGGCGCCCTTGCCCCGCAGGCGCGCGACCGCGGCAGCAAGGATGCTGTCATGGTCGAAGGGCATCCCCTCGGCCACTTCCACTGGCTTGAGTTCCAGTCCCTCGATCTTCAACGCAGGCTCCAGTCGTTCGCGGGGGGATAATGAAAAATAGGCGACGCTGGCCGACCATCCCCGTGGATCGCGATCCGCGCCGGAGAAAGTTGAGAGCTGTTCGACATAGAGATCGGTCAGTCCCGCCTTCGTGCTGAGCACCCGTCGCGCCGTATCGCCCAAATGGCTGTCCTCACCGACATGGACATAGCCGCCAATCAAGGCCTGGCGCTCGGCGAAAGGTTCGGCGCCACGTCGCGCGCGCAGCACGCACAATCGGTCTTCGCTCAATGTGAGCGGAACGATGTCAACGGTCAGGATCGGCTTTTCGAACGACGGGATCATAAACTGCATCTTGCATCTTATCTAATAAAATGCAAAATGACGTTTATTGAGTCGATGAGGAGATTGACCATGGGACATGGAAATTGGAGCGCCCGCGATTGGGAGGCCTATGCAGCCCGTTCGGTTCATGGGCGCAGCCGCAGCGAGCTTTTCGGCGCCCGGGGCATGGATGCAGCCTATGATCCGATGCGGATCGGCATTCGGGAATCGCGCGACAGCGCCGACAATCCGGATTCCACGCCGATCATCATCGGGGTCGATGTAACCGGATCGATGGGCATGCTGGCGGAAGAGCTGGTTGTGCGCGGACTGAACGAAACGTTCACGATGTTGATGGATCGCAGGCCGGTCAGCGATCCTCATGTCATGGCGATGGCGATCGGGGATGCCTATTGCGACAGGGCGCCGCTGCAGGTCACGCAATTCGAGGCGGACCTGCGCATCGTCGAGCAGCTGCGCCAGCTCTGGCTGGAAGGCGGCGGTGGCGGCAATGAGGGGGAGAGCTATTGCCTCGCCCATGTCTTCGCCGGCCTCAAGACCGAGCACGACGCCATGGAGAAGCGCCGCCGCAAAGGTTTCCTGTTCACGGTCGGCGACGAACCCGTGTTGGACGGTGTTGAGCGTGATCAATTGGCTCGAGTGCTGGGCATCGATGCGCAGCGGGGTGTGTCGGGCCGCGAAGCGGTGAAGCTGGCAAGCGCGGGCTATGAAGTCTTTCACATCATCGTCGATGGAAGCTACGCGGCGCGCAACATGCGGAAGGTGCGGGCATCGTGGGAGGCGATCCTTCCCGAACGGGTCATCCATCTGAAGGACCCGGCGCGGCTTGCTGAAACGATCGTTGCCACGATTGAATTTGCGAGCGGTCGTCACGCAAGGGCCACGAGCGGTCTTGCCAGCTTATTGCCTGAACCGCTGCGGCGCCTTCCCTGGGCCGGGCTGGGGAGGATTTGAGATGCGCGCCTACGCCGTGATCGGCGCGAATTATGGTGATGAGGGCAAGGGGCGGACGGTCGACTGGCTGGCTGCTTCCCTTGGCCCAGATGTCGTCGTAGTGCGCAGCAATGGTGGCGCGCAGGCAGGCCATACCGTGGTGACGGGCGGGCGGCGTCATGTGTTTCATCATTTCGGTTCGGCAACGCTGCGGCAGGGACGTACGCATCTGTCACGCTTCATGGTTTCGCATCCCATCCTCTTTGCCGATGAACGGGAGACGTTGATCGGTTTCGGCGACCCGCCCCAGGTCACGGCGGATCCGCGCGGTTGGGTAACGACCCCGTGGGACATGATGGTCAATCAGGCGGTGGAACTGGCGCGCGGCGGACGCCGGCATGGTAGCTGTGGCCTTGGTTTTGGAGAGACGGTAGGGCGCTCCGAGCAGACTTCCTGCGCGCTGACAGTTGCAGATCTTTGTAGGCCTGATCTTGCGGGTAAGTTGCGGGCAATCCGGGATGAATGGTTGCCTGTGCGCTGCGCGGAACTCGGCATCGACCTGAACGCTGGCCCGCTGGCATTTGCGGCGGCAGATGCATTGCTTGAGCGCTTCGTGGAGCAGTGCCGGGCTTTTTCGGAACGGGTTGTGCTGCAGTCCGATGCCGATCTGCCCAGGAGGGGGCCGATCATCTTTGAAGCAGCGCAGGGCTTACTTCTCGACCAGGGTGCAGCTGGTTTCCCCTTCGTCACGCGCTCCAGTACGGGCCTTGCCAACATCACTGCGATCGCCACAGAGGCGGAGATTGGGGAGCTTGAAGCGATCTACGTCACCCGCTGCTATCTCACCCGTCATGGACGTGGAGGGATGGAGGATGAAAGGTCGATTGATCACTGGTTCAGCGTAGATGATGCAACCAACCTTCCCAATCCTTGGCAGGAAACCTTGCGCTTCGGCCTTCTCGATCCGGCTCGTCTCGGCCGCCGTATCGCGGCTGACCTGGCCGTGGCCGGTGATACCATGGCCGTCACGCCGTCACTTGCGATCACCTGTCTGGATCAGGCCAGGGATGATCGCTTGGGGTGGATCGACGGCGCTGAGGTGCGAGGCGGGCCAGTGCGAGAGATGATGGCGGAGCTTGAGATGGCTACCCGCCTTCCGTGGACCGCTGAATTTTGGACTCCAAGCAACGAATGAAGTCAAAAGTTCAATCATCCGCGTTGCCAGTGCCGCGATTAAGACGATTGTCGAGGATCTGTGGATGCTGGCGCCCAGTGCAATAGATGGCCATCGACTGTGACCGGAAATGTCGCATCTGACTAGCAAAGGCGAAAGAAAAGGAGCGTCTATGAAAAAGCCGGTGAGCGTCGCCAGTCTGAGCGAATTTGGAAGGGTGCGGCTGTCAAAGTCGTTTTTCATGCGCGACTTTTTGTTCTCGGACATCGCGGCGATCCATGGCCTTTCAAACGTTCCGGATGATCCCGATCTCGCTATCACCGCGGGCAGCCGTCTCTGTCAGGATCTGCTTGAGCCGCTACAGGACCGCTTCGGACGAATCGCCATACGCTCGGCATTCCGTTCCTGCGAAGTCAACGGACTTGGCTCTGAGATGATGAATGCCGGTAAAGCGGACTATAACTGCGCTTCCAACGAACGGAACTACGCCAGTCATATTTGGGATCGGAAGCGCGACGGTATGATGGGGGCGACGGCCTGTATCATTGTTCCGTCCTTTTGGGATGCCTTCCAGGAGGAGGGCGATTGGCAGAAGCTTGCATGGTGGATCCATGATCATCTGCCTTACTCCAGTCTCTACTTCTTTCCCAAATACTGGGCTTTCAACATATCCTGGTTTGAGCAACCAGCCAGAACGATCCACAGCTACACCAGTCCGAAAGGCTGTCTGACGAAGCCCGGAATGGAAAATCATGTCGGCACACATGAGCATGAATGGGCGGGCATAGAAAAAGCGATGAATTCTGTAGCGGCGCGCTGACCGCGTCATTTGGTGCATGTGCCGCGCGCCAGGAGAGGGGCGGTGCTTTCAGTCGATCAGAGGTTGTCGTCGATCATGCCGATGATCGGGAAAACTTGCTTGATCTGGCCGTGGGGAATCGATGCCGTCGCTTGTTCGCGATATTGCCTTAGCTCGATAAGGTTGCGATCGCGGGCTAGCAGTCGACCCGCGATCCACAATGAGCGCCCTGATTCATCTCGCAGCTGGACCAGCACGTCCGTATTGATCGATGCCGGTTTGATGCGGTCAAATAGCACTCGCTCGCCGGCTCTGAATCGCGGTTCCATAGCTTCGCCAGGGATATACATGACAAGGTAGCGATCGGTGTCGCCCAGCCCGAAAGGTGCTACCATATAGGCAACTGGACGAGAAAGATCGGCCTCCCAGAGTTCAAGCTGCTCAGAAAAAGCTAGGCCACTCTCCTCAGGAAAGTGAACATTCGCCGCGTATACTGGGATTCCGTTCTGCTTCGGAAGCACGGGAAGGGCCGGATCGTCCTTCAGCGTGATGTCGGATGCCGGAGATCGCAGCGGCAATTCATCCGTTTCGCAGATGGAAAATGCATCCGGAAACGTGGCCCTGAGCTTGGCGACGGTTTGTTGGGAGAGCGAATAGCCGACCGTGGGGTTGGGATAGATCCGGGTGAGCGTGGAGGGCGCAAGACCTGAGCGGCGTGCAATCTGGCTTGCTGAAAACCCGGTCTCCTTGATCAGGCAACCGATCAGGCTGCGGGCTCTATCCTGATCCCACTCACCGACAAAAGACATGTGTATGCGCCCGTTTTCCTAGCGCGACAGCCAACCACGACCAGGTGCGGCCGTCGTCCGTCGCGCCTGCATCAATATGCGCTTCGATCACTTCTGCGCAAACTATAATAGCGCAAATTTGCAAGCGCATATTTGCGCAAATACAACAGAAAAATTGCGGCGCGACATGCTGAAGCTTCAATGTTGCGACCATTTTTGTCATTTTTGAGGGCGCGCTTGTGCAAAAAAGGTTTGCACGGCTTTCGGTCTAGACATAGATGTTTGCGCATGTTGCGCACATTTGCGCAACTACAGGTGTGGTGGGGGGAATTCCGGACAACATCAGCGCAAAGCCATTTGCGTACGCGAAAGCACTGGCGCCCGTCGTTTGCCGCTCATCTGCCTGAGAATCGCAGCCAATAGGGGTTTTGAATGAATAAGAAGTCGAGGTTCAACCGGATGCTGCTGTTGTCAGCCTCCATACCAGCGGCGGCTCTGCTCGCAAACGCTGGTGGTGCATTGGCGGCTCCCGCCACAGTGAGCGTGCCGACCGGCGCAGGAACCGGCGCAGCCGTAAACGCCGACATTGCTACGGCCATCACCACGCCAGCCAATCCCGACCTCACGGTGACGATTGCCAGCGGCGCCGATATCAGCGGCGCGAGCGTCGGCTATGATTTCGTTGCGGGAGGCTTTGCGGCGGGTCAGGGTGACGGCGCGGTAAACCTCACCAATGACGGTCGCGTGACCGGCTTGAGCTTCGGCGGAGTGGGGGCGGCAAGTGCCGCTAACAGCTTCACCGCCACCAACAATGGCGAAGTCGTCGGGAGCGTAAGCGCCACGGACTTTGGCGCCGCGGTGTCAGTTACCAACAACGGCTCGGTGGGCGGCAATGTCGTCGGCTCTGGCTTTGGCGACGTCACGCTCGCAAATGGACTGACCGGTGAAGTGGGTGGCAGCCTGATCGGGCAGGCGCTCGACGCCGCCAACGTGTCGATCACCAATGCCGGCACCGTTGATGGCGACCTTGATGGATCGGCCACGACCGGCACCGTCAGCATCTCCAACAGCGGCGATGTTGCAGGCAGCGCGTTTGCCTCGACCAGCGAAGGGGCGGTCTCCCTTACCAACGCCGCGTCGGGCCGTATCAGCGGCGATGTGTCCGTGGGATCCGAGTCCGGCGCGATCACGATCGCCAACAACGGCCAGGTCCTGGGTCAGACTGATGCCTTCAGCCGCAACACGACCTTCACCTCGACCGGTCCGACGACCACGGTTTCGGGCACCACCACCACCACCCAGTCGAGCACTTCGCAGCAGACCGTCGGTGGCGATATCGATGGTACTTATGCGGGCATCAATGGCTCGCTGAACTTCGGTGCTGGCAATGACGGCAGCATCACTCAGCTGAGCGGCACGAATAGCACGGCGACCGTGACGGGCGCCGTCTATGGCGACACCTACTCCGAAGCGTCTGGATCTTCGTACGCGACGCAGAATGTGGCTGTCTCGACCGATTCGCGCGACGCGGCGGGCACCGGCTCGGTCGTGAACAGCAGCAACAACACCTTCAATGTTGCGTCGACCGGCGGCACGAGCACGGTCAACATTTCCGGCACGGTCGCGCCAGGCGATTCGGGCCGCAATGGCGATGTCACCTCCCGCGGCGATACTGCGAGCGCAGTCAATATCAACGGCGGCAAGGTATCGGGCAATGTTTCCTCGACCAGCCAGGGCGTGGCGTTCAACGGGGCATTCACCTCGGAAGACACCGACACCTATGACGCGGGCGTTTTCCAGGGTTCCACCTCGGTAAGCGGCACGCAGTTCAATCAGACGCGGGCAGGCGGAGACGCTTCCGTCTCGCTTCAGGAAAGCAGTCTGGTTAACGGCAATGTGAGCGTTGTGGGCGGTGCCTCTGCTTCGGCAGCAATCGGCTCGGCAGCCAAGGTTGAACAGGATGTGTTCGTCAGCACGGCTGTTCCGAATGGCCCATTCTTCACCGTAGGCGATGCCTCGTCCACGAATTCCAGCACGCGGACGACAGATGCGTCGGGAGACGGCACTCAGGTCGACACGTCGCTGTTCACCGTGTCGGCTCCAGCTGTCGCTGCTGATGCCACGCTCAACAACGCCGGCCGAATCGATGGGGATGCGACCGTTGCAGCGGGCTTCGGCAACGCTACGGCTACCATCACCGGTACTGTTGGCGGTTCGGTGAGCGCCAGCGCGTTCGCGTCCACATCGAGCAGCGGTTCCACCTCGGAATACAGCATTGCCGGCGGCCTCAACACGCTGACGTCGCAAACCTTCGCTGACAGCTTCGCCGATGCTGGTGGCCAGGCCAATGTCGTGATCGACACGGCCGCTGCGCTGCAGGGTAAAGGCGTGCCGAGCGTTGCAGGCAATGTCTTCGCCTCTGGCGTCGGGGGTGCCTCCATCACGGTCGAAGACGGTAGCGTCATCGGTGATGCTGCCACGGGTACGGGCGGCAATCTGTTCGCCAACAGCCTGGGCGAAAGCAGCAGCGATGAGACGGTCACGACCTACGCTGCGGACGGTTTCACGCCCGCCACGGTTGCGTCGACCTTCAGCGCCGCCGCAGTCGGCGGCGCCGCTTCGGTCATCAACAACGGCACCGTTCTTGGCGATGCTGAAGTTCAGGGGCTGACGTCCGCTTCGCTCGTTAACAATGGCGATTTGGGCACCGGGGGCAATCTGTTCAGCGTTTCGGCTCTGGATGCAGACAGCACTGTCACGTTGACCGACACCAACCCGACCAATGTTGGCATCCGTACCCTCGCTGCGACGGTTGCCGCGATGCCGGTGGGCGGCAACGCCAGCTTCACCAACAGCGGCAACGCCTTTGGCGATGTCGAACTGGAAGGTTTGACGGGCTCATTCACCAACAATGGCATCCTGACTGGTACGACGACGCTTGGCGGCTCGGTGTTCAGCGGATCGGCCACGGTCGATGCGACGATCAACACCACCAACGTCACTGTGACTCCGGTTGCTGCATCGCAGACCTATACGGTTGACCAGAACGGCGTATCGGGCGGATTCGCTGTAACGGGTGCGGTTTCCACGCAGAGCGAGGTGGCGTCCGCGCTGTCTTCGCTGCTTTCGCCAGCGGTGCCACTCGATGCCTCGCAGGTCGATCCGGCTGCGTTTAACCTGACCGTGGGTGGCGAGGCTGCCGTCAAGACCGCCGACATCAAGGCGGCGATCAACCTGAACAACGGCTCGATCACGCTTGGCGATATTGATGCACAGCGTGACGACAGTGGGGCCTTCCTCACCGACACGACCGTCAACCTGAATGGCAGCGGTTTCCTGGGCGCGAGCGAACTCCGTTCGGCTACCTCGACCTCGCCTGCCAACTTCACGCCGGCCGCCACGCTGCCGGAAGAAGCTGAAGGCCTGTTCGGCCCGACCGCCGTCCGCGTGCTGGGCGTCAACACGGTCAACAAGGCCGGTGCGGGCACCTTCGTCTTGACGGGTGCCGAATATGTTCCGGCTGACGGCTCGACGCCCGCAGGCTGGACGATGGATGTCGGCAATCTCAACGTGCAGGCTGGCGAGCTCCAGTTGGACGTTGCCGGTTCGGACGATGCTGTCTTCGGCATCAAGGGCAACATCAACAATGATGCCACCCTTGTCCTGGGCCGTCGTGCACCGACCTTCATTCAGTCGGTTGGCAACAGCATCGTCACGCCGGGTCCCGAAGCCATCAAGGGCATCGAGATCTATCAGCAGGGCAACTACACCCAGACTGCCAACGGCACGACGGTTGTGGGTGTCAATCCCTCGCTGGTCCGCTTTGGCACCCTGTCCGTCAACGATGGCGGCGCAGCACCCGAAGTGCTGGGTCCGATCACCGGTGGGGTCAGTGTTCCCTACTTCACCACCCCGACCAATGCCGGTGTCTTTTCGATCCCGTCGTCGGTCACTGTGGACGGTAACCTGAACCTGGCCGGTAAGGTCGCGGTGACGGTGTCGAAGGATAGCCTCTATTCGACGGGCGACGGCTATACGCTGTTCACCTATACCGGTACCGGCAATGTCACTGCCACCGCGGCACCGACGCTCGCCTCGCAGTTCGTCACCTTCGGTCTGAAGCATGATGCGACCGCCAAGACCGTTTCGATCGAGGCGACCCGAAAGAGCTACGCCACGGGCGCAACCAATCCCAATGCCGCTTCGGCAGCCGTGGGTCTGGACAGCGCGCTGGCTGACGTCATTGCTCGGGTGAAGACGGACGCTGCTGGCGGCAATGGCTTTGCTTCGGTTACGGAGATCGCCAATGCGCAGGACATCGCCAACATCGCTGCTGGTCTCGACTGGCGCTTGAACAGCGCACAGGCGGCGCAGGTCTTCAACGAGCTTTCCTCGGCGGAGATCTATGGTTCGCTGGCCGCGGTCGATCAGAACGCGGTGTTCAATACCACCGTCAACCGTCTGGCCGCGCGCCGCGGTTATGGTGAGGCGCTGGGCACCCAGATCTGGTTCAACCCGTCGGCGAACTTCGCCAAGACGGGCGGCACCAAGTCGGGTGCGTCGAAGATCAAGACCAACAGCTATGGTGGTGCCTTCGGTCTCGACGTGGCCTATCAGGAAGACGGCGCCTTCGGCATCGGCTTTGGCTATGGCCAGCACGACGTTACCGCGCAGGGCTCGCCGGAAAAGGCGCAGGTTCGTACCTATACGATCGGTGCCTATGCGACCCAGGGCTTCGGTCCGTTCTACGGCAGCTTCCAGGCGGCTTACGGCTTCTCCAAGTTTGAAGTCGAACGCGACCTGGCGATCCTGGCTCGCACCATCGAAGGCGACTTCAAGGGCAAGCAGTTGGATGCCAGCCTTGAGTTGGGCTATGACTTCACCGCCGGTAGCGGTCTGGTCGTGACTCCTTACGGCAAGCTGGCGCTGCGTCGCTGGTCGATGAATGGCTTCACCGAAGAAGGTGGTGCTGGCATCGGACTGAAGGTGGATCACGCCTCCAAGACCGTCTTCTCGCCCGTTCTGGGTGTGAAGGCCGGGGCTCTGCTCGGTGATGTCGATGGGATCGCCTATCGTCCCTATGCGAAGGTTCAGTACAGCTTCCAGGGCAGCATCGGCAGCGATCGCACGGTCCAGTATCTTGGCGGCGGCGACGCCTTCCGCCTGAAGGGTGTGGATCCGGACGGTAACGGGCTGATCGAACTGGGCGTGGATGCCTCGGTCAATAAGCGCGTCAACCTGTTCCTCTCGGGCGGTTACGGCTTCGGCGGCCACAATAGCCTCGGGCAGGTCCGCGCTGGCATTAGTTTCGGCTTCTGACATAACCAGTAGCAATGGAAGGGCGCGGCGGTTTCGGCGCGCCCTTTCGTTTGCTTGCCCGCCTTGCTCTCGGGCGCGCGGGGTGGACGATAGCTACGTCGATCGCTGCACTGGAACGTGGAAGAATTCTGCTGCGTCCAAATCTGTCGCGTGACTTATTCACACCCCAACGAGAAATATTGGCGCAGAATCAACGAGTAAACAGAACGTGAACAACTTTGGAACAGGCACAGAACCTCTCAAGACGATTGCGGGTCTGATTATGGAGAGGCTTGCCCATTACGGGGTTCAGACTTTGACTAACGGGAGCGGCGCACTATGCTTTTTCACGCCCGCTCCCGGTCATGTCGGTCGCCCCTGGGTGGCAGGTGAATACGCACAAGGACTGGAAGACGGCGCAACACGGGAGTTGCAGCAGCTCGTGAGGGCCTCGCCGATGCTTGCCCGGGCCATCGTGGAGGAGCTTAAGGTTTCAGGACTGCCCTCGGCCTCCGACTGAACAGCGTCTCTTGGCTCTCACGTGCCAGTCGCATAGCTGCGTATGTACGGGGGAGGCTTCCCTTCTCAGAGACTTTTCGGGCTCTCCGCGCATGATCAGAAAATCTGCATTTGTGATGCCTACCGGAAATGCTTTAACTTATAGGCAGTTAAATCGATGTAGATGAGAGGCAGAGACGACGGCTCAAGCGGGTCGACGCGTTTGGTCAAGGATTGCGCATCAATATGAACAAGATCCCGGTAGCTGCACTTTCGGAGGGACACATCGTCGCGCTGGCAGGAGATCGCTTTGTTGATCCGCGGAGTGATGTTGATGAGCTTGCGACGCATGTGACCGTGGTAGGTTATCATGCCGGAATTCCTACAGCGCACGATGAGCACCGAGCGTTTAAGCTCATCGGCGATTGGAGCGATGTTGCGGCAGAGGAGGATGTCCCTGAGCAGGCCTGCACAATGTTGCTCGTCACGCCGGCGCCTTCGTCGAAATTGCTCGTAGCTTATTTTCCTGATGACCAACATGAAGTATCGGTGGATTGGGATCATGATGACGGATTTGAATGATTTTCGCACCGGATGATCCGGGTCCGATAGCGCCTGACGACGCCTTGGATGTGCGGGTCCTAAAGGTTTTCGACGGCGACGGCTTCCTAGCAAATGTTTGGCACCCACTGCGAGAGGCATGGGTGGAGCGCATCCCTTTCCGGTTCGCGTTCATAGATGCACCAGAAATGGAACAGCCCTTCGGGCCCGAAGCCCGCGACTTTCTGCTCGGGCTGGTAGGTGGCAAAAAGCTTCGTTTGCTTCCGATTGGCAAGGAATCGACGGGCGGCGTACCTATCGACCCGTATAAACGCCTCCTCTGCATGGCATATTTAACGGAGCAGATGGATCCCGGAAGGGTGGAATATTATCATGAGGGTAAGCGGGGATCTGGCTTGGTGACGAGACCCCGGTGCGTTACCCGCAATATCGAGCTGGAGATGATCGTAAACGGTTGGGCCTGGGTCACAGAGCAATATGCGTTCGATCGCGAACCGGAATATTTCAATGCACAGGACGATGCCAGGCGGAACTGGCGCGGATTATGGGTGAGCAACAATCCCGATCCGCCGTGGAACTTTAAGCGTCGCCAGAAGCATCGAATGCGGCAAGCGGAGGGGCAGGGGCGACTGATTTAGAGCAGTGCCTCGCTTTCCATATCATCAGACGTTCAGTTCAAGTTGATCCCATTCAATGCCGGCAGCCTTCAGCCGCGCAAAAGGGTCAGCATTCTCGTCGTCGAACGATCAACCTTCTGGCATACGCACTTTCAGACCGAGCTCGAAGTCGAGACTGTTGATTGCCACTGAGCAAGACAGGTTTCAGCCCAGACGGCATGATCTTCCCTGTATCGGCCGCCATCGTCCGCGATCAGCGCAGCTACGACGCGGTGCTGGAAAGCTTCTCAAGACCCCTGTTAAGCGCGATCGAATGGGGCTGGACCAGCGAGCGCGAGATCGCGGTCCGCAGCGACACTGCGCTGCTCTATCGCTTCTTCGACGCTACCTCTCTCGCCGAATATCTCTATGACCGCGTGGTCGATACCGTCCGTACGGATCTGCGCGAAGAACTGGCCTTCTTGCCGATGTTTGACCGTGCGATGGAAGGGGTCCGCGCAATCGTCGATATGCCGGACCGCCGCGCCGCGTTGCTGATCCGCCTGATGCTTCAGAATGGCGACGCCTTTCCAACAGCAAGCGCGGTCAGTTCGACGAACTGACCGATGCCGAAATTGCCGCGATGGAGCTGGCGGTGCAGGGGGCGCTGGCCGGAGCGGCGGACATATGAGGTCGATTGCACCATGCCCGGGTGGCCGTGAACGATCACGACAATCTAGCGGCGATCATCAATGAAATGGAGCGTCGGCACATGGAATATTAGAACCGTGCTGGGGAGGAAACACCGATACCCAGCGAGCATACGCCGAGTCGGCGAGATGAGGTGATAGGCAAAGTGCGGTCCGCCACCCATGTGCTAACAGCGCATGGGAGCCTTGTGCTACTCGCCCGGGAAAATGACCTTGATAGAGGCGTCAGGAGCTAGGTCGGGATAGTCCTTCTGCTCGAAAGCCCAAGTGCGGATGAACTCGACCACCGTCTTCCGAGCGTGGGGCCGCGCGAAATCCTTGGCCTTTTGACTGGTCGCGATTTTCTCGAGGTCGCTGCTAATCCGTTTAAGTACACGATCCTTGGTACTCATGGGCAGCGCAAACCAGCATTTTTCATTGGCAGTGTTCGCAAGGGAGTTCGTGTCAATGGCCACCGGCAGCGAAGGTTCAAGCTCCGGAACGCGGGCGATCAGTTGGCCCTTGCTGGCGCGGATTGTCCATCGTTCGCCTAACTTCATGCGATAGGTGATTTTGTATTTGGCAGCCCAAACCGATTTTTCGCGACACCAAGGTATACGTTGGCCGAGTATCGTTGGATCGGTTTCATCCGAGAACGCTTTGGTTCCAGTCGTGCTCGCGACTTCCAGCAAGCCGCCCCTGACGCGAATGACCACCGGGAAATCAATGTCGGCTGAACGGTCGGACCCTGGGACCGGTTTACCTTCGAAAACGGAAGGCAGCTGTTCCTTGAGCAGCAGCACAATCAAAACCACCGCCAGCACGGCGAAGGCTAATCTTCTAGTAAATCCCATGTGATCCCTCTGCTTTGTTCTGTCCCGACCTGTGCAGCATGTTGAACTGACACGCAAATATCTTCGATCAATGAACTGAAAGAAGCTTACGTTCCATCGTTGCGGCGACGGCGCTGTCTTGGTCGGCTGGGTCGAATAGATGGCCTCTATGTTGAACATCTCCTAGGCCGCGTTGACAAAGTTTGGCAGCCATTTTCGTATGGCAGCGAGGTTGAGGAAGCTGGCGAATGACAAGGCGGTTTTGTCGTATCGTGTGGCGATGCGGCGGAACTGCTTGAGATGGCCGAACATGCGTTCGATGCGGTTGCGGTCGCGATAACGCCGGAAGTCGCAGGGGATGGGCTCGCGACGGTTCGCCTTGGGCGGGATGATCGGCAGTATGCCGCGCATCAGCAGATTTTCGCGAACAGCATCGCCATCATACCCTTTGTCGGTGAGCAGGGCCTTGGGCTTGGTGACAGGGATCGCCATCAGGGCATCAACGGCTCCATAGTCGGAGGCTTCTCCGCCGGTCAGGACGAAGCCGAGAGGGCGTCCCTGATTGTCACAGCGGGCGTGGACCTTGCACGTAAAGCCGCCGCGTGATCGACCAAAAGCCTGCGCAAAAGCCCCCCTTTTCCGCCCACCGCCGAAACATGGCCGCGAACTGTGGTGCTGTCGATCATGTGCTGCCAGTCATCCGTCATTCCCAATTCGACCAGCGTCGCAAGGATCGCATCCCACACGCCTTGCTCGGCCCAGCGCCGGAAGCGCACATAGACCGAGTTCCAAAGGCCATAGCGTTCATGCATGTCGCGCCACGGACAGCCGACCCGCAACACGTGCAGCATGCCGTTGAGAAAGCGCCGATTATCATGAGCCGGGCGGGATTTGCGGCCACGCTCCGATGGCAGCAGGCCCGCGATCACTTCCCATTCCTCGTCTGTCAGGTCACCCCGAGCCATAGCCACTCCCGCAAAGAGCAGCTTTGAATCAGAAGTCAGCCTGTTTGGGAATCCGGAGGTTTCTGTGAGGTCGCGCGGTGCTGAGCGTACCTCTTGGCGCGCTGCGCGACCTCATTGAAGCCCGATTGAGCGCACTCGCTGACTGGGCAGGTGCTATGGGATTAGTGGCTGCGGCGCCGCTCGTGATGGCGGGGCGTTGCGATTGTTGCGCCTGGACCTTGCTCCGCAGATCGAGGAGGGAGACAGGCTCGTGCCGCCTGAAGACGATACGGGCAGCCGTTGCGCGTGGGCCGCGGGAGAGCGGCAGGCCTTGTGACGTCGCTCCAGACGGCAGATGGCTGTGGCGTTCCTTGCGCCAGCTGGCTGCTTTGCCGTGGTGCTGTCATGATCAGGATCGAGGGAATAGCGCTGGCTCATGGCGCGGCCGGGGGTCCGCGCGCGCGCCAAGTGGCATCGCGCGGCATGGTCGCGACGATCCGCAACGCCCCGCCGCAGCATGGACAGACGGTCGGGTCGAAATTGTGGCGCTTGGGATGGGGCAAGACCGGGTCGAGGTCGGACACCGGCAGCGCTGTCGCCAGCAGGGTACGGATGGTCGCCAGCCGGGCGCGGCGGCAGCCATTGGCGAGGAAGCCGTAATGACGGATGCGATGGAAACCGTCAGGCAGGCTGTGGAGCAGGAAGCGGCGGATAAACTCGTCGGCGGCCA